>DASZYL010000101.1:0-39410 GCA_035545385.1 Sphingomicrobium sp.
AACTAACAAAAGATAGCTTTTCGAGAGGAGGGGACGCTTTGATGACGAGGTTCATCGCATTCGCACTGGCTTCAACGGCGCTCGGAGCATGCGCGACCCAGGCGCCTCCACCACCACCGCCGCCAGCGGCAGCTGCCGAGGCCCCGAGCGAAGCCCCGCAGGCGCCCAAGCCCCAATATGGGAGCTTTGGCTTCGATACTGCCGGAATGGACAGGAGCGTCGCTCCCGGCGACGATTTCTTTGAATATGCAAATGGCACGTGGGCGAAGAACACGCCCATCCCGCCGGACAAGGCGCGCTACGGCATGTTCAACGTGCTCGACGACCTCTCCAAGGAACGCACCCGGACGATCATCGAAGAGCAGTCGAAGGATCCGGCAAGCAAGATCGGGAATGCGTACCTCAGCTACATGGACGAGGCAGCGATCGAGGCGAAGGGACTCGCTCCGTTCGAGCCGTGGCTGAGCGAGATCCGCTCGACGAGCTCGAAGAAGGATCTCGCAAAGCTCTACTCCGATGCCGATCACCTCGGAATCGACATTCCCTACCGAATGTTCATCGGCCAGGACCGCAAGGCCTCCGACCGCTACGCGCTCAACGTCCTCCAGGGCGGGCTCGGAATGCCGGACCGGGACTATTATCTCTCGGCCGACGCGAAGCTGGTGGAAACGAAAGCCAAGTATCTCCAGCATTTGACGAACGTTCTTGAGCTCGCAGGAGAAAAGGACGCGGCGGTTCGAGCGAAGGCGATCCTCGACTTCGAGACGAAGATCGCCAAGGCCCATTGGGAAAGGGCCGAGAGCCGCGACGCCAACAAGACCTACAACAAGATGACTCTCGCCGAGGTCCGGAAATTCGCGCCCGGCTTCGACTTCCCGCAATTGCTGAAGAACGACACCGCAAACGTCGACTATGTCATCGTCTTCCAGCCGAGCGCCTTCAAGGGAATCTCGGCTCTCATCGGAAGCACTCCGCTCAAGGTCCTTCGCGACCAGCTCCTCGTGCGGTCGATCGACAAATATGCGGCCTATCTTCCCAAGAGGTTCGACGAGGAGCGCTTCGCCTTCTACGGAACCGTGCTCTCGGGAACTCCGCAGCAGGAACCGCGCTGGAAACGTGCGGTCAATTTCACGGTCGGGGCGCTCGGCGACGATGTCAGCAAGCTCTATGTCGCGAGATATTTCCCGCCCGAGACCAAGGCCGCGGCCGATCAGCTCGTCCACAACCTCATCGCTGCGATGGGACGGCGCATCGACCAGCTCGACTGGATGAGCCCCGAGACCAAGGCGAAGGCGCATGCCAAGCTCGCGGCCTTCACTCCCAAGATCGGCTACCCCTCGCAATGGCGCGACATGAGCGGCCTCGTCATCGAGCGCGATGACCTCCTCGGCAATGCCATGCGGTCGAACCGCTTCGACTTCGACTATGAAGTCGGAAAGCTCGGCGGCGCGATCCGTCGCTGGGAGTGGGGAATGACCCCGATGGAGATCAACGCCTATTCCAACTCGACGATGGTCGAGATCGTCTTTCCGGCTGCGATCCTCCAGCCGCCGTTCTTCGATCCGAACGCCGACGCTGCCGTAAACTACGGGGGGATCGGTGCGGTGATCGGCCACGAGATGAGCCACCAGTTCGACGACCAGGGCAGCAAATATGACCTCCACGGCAACCTGATCGACTGGTGGACCCCGGCGGACGCTCAGAACTTCAAGGCGCGGCTCGACAAATATGAAGCCCAGATCAATTCCTACGAGCCGCTTCCTGGAATGCACGTCAACGGCAAGCTCACGATGGGCGAGAACGTCGCCGATTTGGCGGGCCTCAGCGTCGCTCACGACGCCTATATCGCCTCGCTCAACGGGGCTCCTCCGCCGGTCATCGACGGCATAGGTGCGGACCAGCGATTCTACCTCGGCTGGGCGCAGGTTTGGCGCTGCAACGATCGCGAGGCGGCGCTTCGGCAGCAGCTTCTCACCAACCCGCACTCGCCGTGCCGGGTGCGAACCGACGTCGTTCGCAACATGGATCCCTGGTACCAGGCATTCGACGTTCAGCCGGGCCAGAAGCTCTATCTCGCTCCGGCTGATCGCGTGCGCATCTGGTAGGATGACGCGCATCTGGTAGCATGGGTCTCGACAAGGCCCATGCTGTACCAGGAACTCCCAAGCATCGAATCGACGCGCCTCGAGGGGTCGGCGCGATGGCTCGCGGCCGCGCTGATCCTTGGAGCGGGACTGACCGCTTCGCTCCTTCTCCTCCTGCTCGGACAGCCGTGGATCGCTCTGGCTCTCGCCGCTGTCGGCGCCGTTGCTGCTCTTTTCGCGGGCGTCAGGAGCCCCAGGGTCATCGCCCCTCAAGAACCGCTCGTGATCGGACCCGATTACGCGCTGCTCGGTTCGGCCATGGGGCTAAGCAGCGATCCCGTCGCGCTCACGAGCGAGGAAGGCTCGCTGCTCCTCGTCAATGGCGCCTATCGCGATCTTTTCGGAAAGAACCGTCCGCCTCTCGAACTCGGGACGGACGAGGATGCTCGCCAGGGCCTCGCCCTTGCCCAATCCATGGCTCGGCGCGACGGCGGCGGCTGCGTAGCCGGGATCGAGACACAGGCGGGACAGATTCCCGTCGAGGTCGAGCGGGTTGGAACCCAGAACGATCTCCTCCTCTGGCGCTTCGTGAAGGCATCGGCCCCGGATCCCTTGACCATGGCCGCCAATCGCCTCCGGGGAAGGGCCGGGGACCTTCTCAGCCGAGCGGGGGTCCTTGCCGCGTTCGTCGATCCGCAAGGAGAAGTCATCGCCTACAACCGGTTGTTCGAGGAGCGTGCCTTGCGCGGAGCGAGGAACGCGCCCGTCCGGCTGAGCGATCTCGTCGCCGAAGCCGAGGACGGGAGTCATTTCCAGCTCATCGCCGAAGGGGATTCCGGGCGCCAGCTTCGAGCGGTCCTGGTTCCGCTCGATCCCCCGGCGCCGACCGACTATGGCAATTTCTACCTGTTCGACAGTCCCGACACCTTGCCGATGTCGGGCTCCACGCATCTCCAGGCCCTGCTCGACATGCTTCCGATCGGACTTGCCCTGGTCGATGGCGACGGCCGGTTCCTGACGATGAACCAGGCCTTCTGCCAGGCCGCCGGGATCAAGGGCTCGAAGATGCCCGTCTATCCAGGCGATCTCGTGGTGAAGGAAGACAAGGCGGCGGTCGCCGACGCGGTCCGGAGAAATGCCCGCGGGCCAGCGATGTCGGGAGACCTTGCGGTTCGGCTTGCCCGCCAGCCGGCGGAGCCCGTCGCGCTCACCATCGCGGGGCTAAGGGGCCTCGGCGATGCCGCCGTCCTCCTCCTTCTCAAGGACAATAGCGAGGAAGCGAAGCTGAAGCGCCAGGTGGCCCAGGCCACCAAGATGCAGGTCGTCGGGCAGCTCGCCGGCGGTGTTGCCCATGATTTCAACAATATCCTCACCGCGATCATCGGCCACTGCGACCTCATGCTGATGCGCCATACGCCGGGCGACATCGACTATGACGACATCCAGCAGATCAAGTCGAACTCGAACCGCGCCGCCGGCCTCACTCGCCAGCTGCTCGCTTTCTCGAGGCAGCAGACATTGCGGCCGCAGGTGCTTCAGCTCCCCGATGTCGTCTCGGAAGTCTCGCATTTGTTGAAGCGCCTTCTCGGCGAGACCGTCGAGCTCGTCGTCAAGCATGGACGTAACCTCGGTCCGATCCGCGCCGACCCCGGCCAGCTCGAGCAGGTGATCATCAATCTCGCGGTAAACGCGCGAGACGCGATGGTGCCCAAGGGCGGCGTTCTTACGATCCAGACCTATTCGGTGAAATCGGACCAGGTCGCGGAGCTCGGCTCGGATATCCTCCCGATTGCCGACTATAGCGCCCTTTCGGTGACCGACACCGGCACCGGGATTCCCCCGAACGTCCTCGGCAAGATCTTCGAGCCCTTCTTCACGACGAAGGAGGTCGGCAAAGGCACCGGCCTCGGCCTCTCGACGGTCTACGGGATCGTCAAGCAGTCGGGCGGGTTCATCTTCGCGGACTCGAGGGTGGGCGAGGGGACGAGGTTCGTGATCTACCTCCCCGTTCACCTCGAGGAAGCCACCGGCTCCAAGGCCCAGACGGTCGCCAAGACGGCCAAGGACGAGCTCTGGGGGAGCGGGACCGTCCTCCTCGTCGAGGACGAGCCCATGGTAAGAAGCGTTGCCGAGCGTGCACTCACCCGTCACGGCTACAAGGTCGTCACCGCCGACAATGGCGAGGACGCGCTCGAGTTCCTGGGTCGCGGCGAACCCATCGAACTCCTGATCAGCGACGTCGTGATGCCGGGGATGGATGGCCCGACGATGGTCCGCGAGGCTCGAAAGAGCCGGCCCGACCTCAAGATCCTCTTCATGTCGGGCTATGCCGAGGAGCAGCTCAGGAAGTCGATCGACATCGAGAATGTGAATTTCCTTCCCAAACCCTTTTCGGTCACCGATCTCGCCGCGGCCGCGCGCCGCGCGATCGGGACGAAATAAGGTCTTTCCGCTTTCCCCCTCGCACTTTATGCGAACGTCACATGGCTGACGCACGCTCCATTCTGATCGTCGAGGACGAGCCTCTCATTGCGATGATGCTCGAGGATTTCCTCGATTCGCTGGGGCACAAGGTCCGCGGCACCTGCGAAACCGTCGAAGGCGCTCTCAAGGAGATCGAGAAGGGCGGGTTCGACCTCGCCATCCTCGACGTCAACCTCAAGGGAGAGAATGTCTGGCCCGTGGCGAGCAAGCTGCGCGAGAAGAAGGTGCCCTTCGTGATCGCGACCGGCGGCCACGTCGATCCGCCTCCGCCAGAGTTCAACGACGCCCCGGTGATCGAGAAACCCTATACGGTCGACCGAGTGACCCCCGCGATCGAGGCCGCCATCGCGCAGTGAGCCGGTCCTCGCGCCCACGCCCTTCCTGATGTTTGGATTTCAATCCCACCTCATCTTCCCGACCCATGCGGTTCCTCCTGCAGGGCCAATGCCGCCGCGCGCCGAGCGGCTTGAGCTTGAAAGCACCGAGGGTCACCAGCTGGTCGGAATCCACATTCCCTCCGACAGGCCCCGGAGCGAGCGAACGCTCATCCTCGGGTTCGGAGGAAATGCCTGGAACGCGCAGGACGTCGCCGAATATCTGCACGAACTCTTTCCCGGCGAGGAGGTCGTTGCCTTCCATTACCGGGGTTATGCGCCGTCGAAGGGTTCGCCTTCCGCCGAAGCGCTCGTCGCCGATGCCCCGCTCATCTACGATGCGGTCGTCGATCGGCTGAAGCCGAGGCGCGTGATCGCGGTTGGCTTCAGCATCGGAAGCGGCGTTGCTGCGCTCCTCGGAGAAGCGAGGAGCCTCGACGGGCTCATCCTGGTGACGCCGTTCGATTCCCTCAAAGCCGTCGCCCAGTCGATGTTCCCGTGGCTTCCGATCGGGCCGATCTTCGAACATGAGATCGACGCCGCGTCGGCGCTCGAGAAGCTCGAGGTCCCGGTCGCGATCCTCGCTGCCGGGCGCGACGAGATCGTGCCTTCAGAGCGTACCGAGGGCTTGAGGAAGCACGTGAAGCAGCTGGTTTTCGATCGAACCATCGCAGGGGCAGGGCACAACGACATCTACGCCCGGTCCGACTTCCACGAGGCGATGCGTGAGGCAGCCGATCGTCTCAAACTGTGACAGTGCGCCCCTTGCCTGACGCATCCACTCAATCCATATTCCTGAAATAAAACAGCAATCCGGGCGGGCGGCACATTAACGAACCCGCAGAGTTGATTGTGGCATAAAGCGGGCTAGCATGCCCATGAGAGGACGGTCGTTCGCGGCCGCAACGCAAGGACGGGAATGACCAAGCTTTCAGGCGGCGACAGCAAAAGCACCCTTTACTGCTCGTTCTGCGGAAAATCGCAGCACGAGGTCAGGAAGCTGATCGCCGGACCAACCGTCTTCATCTGCGATGAGTGCGTCGAGCTTTGCAACGACATCATCCGCGAAGAATCGAAGTCGGCCCTCGTCAAGACTCGCGACGGGGTCCCGACCCCTTCGGAGATCTGCAAGGTCCTCGACGATTATGTGATCGGGCAGGATCGCGCCAAGCGCGTCCTCTCGGTCGCGGTCCACAACCATTACAAGCGCCTCTCGCACGGGGCGAAGGCCGGCAACGACGTCGAGCTCGCAAAGTCCAATATCCTGCTGATCGGCCCGACGGGTTGTGGCAAGACCCTCCTTGCGCAGACGCTTGCCCGGATTCTCGATGTTCCGTTCACGATGGCGGACGCGACCACCCTGACCGAGGCCGGTTATGTCGGCGAGGACGTCGAGAACATCATCCTCAAGCTGCTCCAGGCCTCCGATTACAATGTCGAGAAGGCGCAGCGCGGCATCGTCTACATCGACGAAATCGACAAGATCAGCCGAAAGTCGGACAATCCGTCGATCACGAGGGACGTCTCGGGCGAGGGCGTCCAGCAGGCGCTTCTCAAACTGATGGAAGGAACCACCGCGAGTGTTCCGCCCCAGGGCGGCCGCAAGCACCCGCAGCAGGAATTCCTGCAGGTCGACACCACCAACATCCTGTTCATCTGTGGCGGCGCGTTCGCCGGCCTCGAGAAGATCATTTCCGATCGGATGCAGGGCAAGTCGATGGGCTTCGGCGCCCATGTCGCCGCTCCCGACGAGCGCAAGACGGGCGAAGTGCTCAAGCATTGCGAACCCGAAGACCTTCTGAAATTCGGGCTCATCCCCGAATTCGTCGGGCGCCTGCCGGTGATCGCGACTCTTCTCGACCTCGACGAGACGGCGCTGGTCAAGATCCTGGTCGAGCCCAAGAACGCGCTCGTGAAGCAATATGCCAAGCTCTTCGACATGGAGGACGTGCAGCTCGAGTTTACCGACGACGCGCTCCATTCGATCGCGGTCAAGGCGATCGAGCGCAAGACGGGCGCCCGCGGCCTTCGCTCGATCCTCGAGGGCATCCTTCTCGACACCATGTTCGACCTTCCATCGATGGATGGGGTCGACGAGGTTCACATCGACAAGGATGTGGCCGAGGGCCGCAAGGAGCCGGTCCGGGTCTATGCTTCCAAGGACAAGGCCGACGACGCGGCCTGAGCGTCAGGCGACCCGCACCGGCGCGGGTCCCTCGCTCGAGTGTCCCATTCGCTTTTCGTGAGACCAAATGATCCGGCGACGGAGTACCCCGTCGCCGGATCAGCGTTACCTTTGCCTGTTACCGCCCGTGGACGGCGGCGAGGAGCTGCGCCCCATAGCGTTCCATGAGGTGAGCATCGCGCCCGTAATGGTCTTCGAGGAACGTCACTCCGTCGGCGGTCGGCTGGACGGTGAGGTAGGTCATGTAGACCGGCACCGGCTGGGGCAGGTCGACTTCCTTCTCGACCTTGGGATCATCGCCCTGCGGGATTCGCCCGTTGAACAGGAACCGCGCCACTCGCTTGTAGTCTTCAAGCCTGACGCAGCCGTTGCTGATCCACAGCTCGTTCTTGGTGAAATGATCCTTCTCGGGCGAATCATGCAGGTAGATGCCGAAGTAATTGGGAAGCATGAACTTCATCATGCCCATCGAATTGGCCGGGCTCGGCAGCCGCCTCAAGGCGACTTCCTCGCGGCCCGCGACAACGGCGCGCCAGTCGACGCTGTGGGGATCGATGACCTTCGCATCCTCGCCGAGGTCAGAGAGCACCTGGTATTCGCGGTCGCTGAGATAGCTCACGCCCTGGGCGACGATCCTCGGACCGATGAGGTTCCTGACGAGATCGGGCGGAACGTTCCAGTAGGGATTGACGCTCGCATATTTGATGTAGGCCGCCATCATCGGAGTGGCGGTTTCCGCCTTTCCGACGATGATCTTCATCTCGTCGACCTTCCGGCCGTTCTCCCACATGGAAAGGCGCGCGTCGCCTGAATCGACGAGCACATATTTGGACTGCTCTTCGGGGGCCGGGAGCCGCTTCGCGCGCTCCATGTTGATGATGATCAGCTGCTCGTAATAATCAGAGCCGCGATTGAGCGCCTGGAGTGTCCCGGCGCCCGCAACTCCATCGCTCTTCAGGCCGTGGACCGACTGGAACGCCTTCACCCGCGAGGCGAGCGCGGCATCGTAACTGGTGCCGTCGGCAAGGCCGAGGCGGGTTCGAAGCGCCGCGACCCGGTCGCCGGTCGAGCCGGTCTTGAGAGCGGGCCCTTCCGGGATCTGGATCTGCGGCAGGCTGCCCCAGGTCTGCTCATATTTGATGAGCCCTCGCCTGAGGTCGGTGTAGATCGGGTTGACCGAAGTGAAGAGGTCGACCGGGGCCGCGCTCCAAGAGGCATCGTTGATGCCGGCGAGGAAGCCGCGGTTGTGGGCCGCCCGGGGGACGAGGGATTCGTCGATATAGATCATGTCGACGCCCTGCTCGATCGCCGGCGGAAGATCGATCGGCTCGAGCGCAGGGCCCTTGGTCGGCTCGGCAATCGGCGACTGCCACGCCTGGCCCGCGACGGCGGCCTGCGGATCGGGCCTCGCCATCCACGGCTCGGCGACGGGCGCCCGCTGGGGCTGGGACATCCACGGTTCGGCAACGGGAGCGCGCGGCGGCCCGGGAACAGGAGCGCGAGGCGGTGCGGCCATCGGCGGGCGCGGAGCCATGGGCGGCGGTGGCGGCGGCACGTACCATTGAGCCGAACTTCCGACCGAAACCGTCAGTGCGCCAAGCGCGAGCAGGGAATAGCGAACCTTCATAAGGTTATAGATAGTCGCGGAAAATGAATGGCGACAGAATCGCGCGTTCAACTGGTGCCGAATTATTCACCTTCCAGCGGAAGTGTGTCTTTTTCGGCAGTTGGTGATCCGAGTTTTTGGGCGATCTCCTCGACTTCTTCATCGCTCGGAGCTTCGGGAAGCTCCTCTTCGCCCGGAGCAAGGCTGTCGTCGGGGATTCCCGGCCCAGTGCCCGCGATGGTCTCGTTGATCGGCTCGTCGTTCGGGCCCGTGCTGATCTTTTCCCTGTCGCCTGCCATGGCCGTCTCCTTCATGCCCTAAGCGCCCTTGGGTGGTCCCATGTTCCAGCCCTTTGTTGCGCCGGTGAATGGGGCCGCCCATATACTATCCCATGACTCGCTTTCTTCCGATCCTTCCGCTTCGCGACATCGTCGTCTTTCCGCATCGCATCGTTCCGCTCTTCGTCGGGCGCGAGAAATCGGTTGCTGCGCTCGAAGCAGCGATGGGCGCCGACAAGGAACTGTTTCTCGTGGCCCAGCTCGATCCGGGCGAGGACGATCCCGACCGCGACGCGATGTACGACCTTGGAGTGATCGCGACCGCGATGCAGCTTCTGAAGCTCCCCGACGGGACGGTCCGAGTCCTCGTCGAGGGCGTGAAGCGGGCCCGCCTCGTCGGCCTCGTCGAGCGCGAGGGCTATGTCGCGGCCGAGATCGAGGAGGTCGAGGAGGAAAAGGCCGACGGGCCCGAGACCCAGGCCCTCATGCGCTCGGTGATCGACCAGTTCGAAAATTACGCCAAGCTCAACAAGCGCCTCCCTCCCGAGACCGGAATCCAGCTCTCGGAGATCGAGGACGCGTCGGTCCTTGCCGACGCGGTCGCCTCGAATCTCTCGGTCAAGGTTGCAGACAAGCAGGCGCTCCTTGGCGAGCTCAACCCAGCGCGGCGCCTCGAGATGGTGTTCGCCTTCATGGAGGGCGAGCTCGGAGTCCTCCAGGTCGAGAAGAAGATCCGGAGCCGGGTCAAGCGCCAGATGGAGAAGACCCAGCGCGAATATTATCTGAACGAACAGCTCAAGGCGATCCAGCGCGAGCTTGGGAACGAAGGGGAAGAGGGCGGTGACGAGCTCCAGGAGCTCGCCGAGAAGGTGCGAAAGACGCGCCTCTCGAAGGAAGCCCGGGCCCGCGCGAATTCCGAGCTCAAGAAGCTTCGGGCGATGGCACCGATGTCGGCTGAAGCGACCGTTGCCCGCAATTACCTCGACGTTCTCCTTGGCCTTCCCTGGGGCAAGAAATCGAGGCTTAAGAAGGACATCGCCGAGGCCCAGCATATCCTCGACGAGGATCACTACGGCCTTGAGAAGGTGAAGGAGCGGATCGTCGAATATCTCGCGGTCCAGGCCCGGACCAACAAGCTCAAGGGACCGATCCTGTGCCTCGTCGGGCCTCCCGGCGTCGGCAAGACTTCCCTCGGGCGCTCGATCGCCCGGGCCACCGGCCGCGAGTTCGTTCGCCAGTCGCTCGGCGGAGTTCGCGACGAGGCGGAAATCCGCGGCCACCGGCGCACCTATATCGGTTCGCTCCCTGGCAAGATCATCTCGAACATCAAGAAGGCGGGGACCTCGAACCCCCTGTTCCTCCTCGACGAGATCGACAAGCTTGGCCAGGACTTCCGGGGCGATCCCTCGTCCGCCCTGCTCGAGGTTCTCGACCCGGAGCAGAACAACCGCTTCCAGGACCATTATCTCGAGCTCGATTACGACCTTAGCGACGTCATGTTCGTGACCACTGCGAACTCGCTCGACATGCCCCAGCCGCTGCTCGACCGAATGGAGATCATCCGGCTCGAGGGATATACCGAGGACGAGAAGGTCGAGATCGCCAAGCGCCACCTCATTCCAAAGCAGATGGATGCCCATGGGCTGAAGGCCGAGGAACTGAGCTTCGCGGACGACGCGCTCCGGGCGATCATCCGCCACTATACGCGCGAGGCGGGAGTGAGGACGCTCGAGCGCGAGCTCGCCAAGGTCGCGCGCAAGTCATTGCGCCAGATCCTCGAGAACAAGGCGCAGAAGATCGAGCTTACCCCCGAGAATGTCGGTGAGTTCCTTGGCGTTCGAAAGTTCCGCTACGGGATGGGCGAGGAAGAGGACCAGATCGGCGCTGTCACCGGCCTTGCATGGACCGAGGTCGGCGGCGAGCTGCTGACCATCGAGGCGGTGACGGTTCCCGGCAAGGGCCAGATCAGGACGACCGGCAAGCTCGGCGAGGTGATGCAGGAATCGATCCAGGCGGCGATGAGCTTCGTGAAAGCCCGGGCTCCTGCCTATGGCGTCAAGCCGTCGATCTTCGCGCGCAAGGACATCCACGTCCACCTTCCCGAAGGCGCAGTCCCCAAGGATGGGCCCTCGGCGGGCATTGGGATGGTCACCGCGATGATTTCGACGCTGAGCGGAGTCGCGGTCCGTCGCGACATCGCGATGACCGGCGAAGTTACCCTAAGGGGCAGGGTGCTTCCGATCGGCGGCCTCAAGGAGAAGCTTCTTGCGGCCCTTCGCGGCGGCATTCGAACGGTGCTGATCCCGGCCGAAAATGAGAAGGACATCGTCGAGCTTCCCTCAACCGTGAAGGAGGCGCTCGAGATCGTCACCGTCAGCCATGTCGACGAGGTGCTCGCGCGGGCGCTCGTCGAACCGCTCACTCCGATCGAGTGGACCGAGGCCGACGAGCATGCCGCCGAACCGCCGGTCCATGCCCCCGTCGGGGAGGCAGGAGCCGCGGTCCGGCACTAGCTTTTCAAGGACCGGGACTAGTTGCGCGGGATATCGCGCGGATCGCGAATGATGCTGGTCACCATTCCGTAGTCGATCGCTTCGTCGGCGGTCATCCAGTGATTGCGGTTGATGTCCTTGTTGATCCGCTCGACCGGCTGGCCGGTTTCCTCCGAGATGATCCGCACCAGGCGTTCGCGCATGCGCAGGATCTCGCGCGCTTCGATCTCGATGTCGGCCGCCATCCCGCGGGCTCCGCCGGCGGGCTGGTGGAGCAGGAAGCGGGTATTGGGGAGACAGAAGCGCCGGTCCTTCGCCCCGGCGAGGAAGATGTGCGCTCCAGCGCTCGCGACCCAGCCCGTTCCGATCATGTTGATCTCGACGTCGTTTCTGATGAACCGGACCATGTCGTGGATGGTGTCGCCCGATTCGACATGTCCCCCCGGCGAGTTGATGTAGATGTCGATCGGGGCCTCGGAATCGCGGTCGGCAAGGAGAAGCAGGCGCGAGCAGACGTCCCGCGCGAGCCGGTCATGGATGTCCCCGAAGATCAGCACCTTGCGGGTCCGCAGGAGCTCCGTCTCGATCCGGCTGACGAAGTCGGGTGGGCTTGCGCCCGGCTGCTCGGGTGCGTCGTTTTCCATGAAGCGGCTCCTCGCGTCAGAATGGCTCGAACCGGCGCCATATAGGCTCTCGCCGCGCCGTTTCCCAAAAGTCTCGCGCTGAAACGGCAGATCGGCATGATGGCCGGTTGCAACTACTGGACTCAGGCGCGAAGTCTTGCCTTAAGGGCGGGTGCTTGGCGCACGCGAGTCTTGGCGGCGGTGAGGGAGAGCTGGGGCATGAACAAGCAGGAACTCATCGGCCATGTCGCGGACCGTTCGGGTCTGAGCCGGAACGACGCGGCCCGGGCAGTCGAGACGATGCTCGAAGTCATCACTTCTGCGCTGAAGCGCGGAGACGAGGTCCGCCTCGTCGGCTTCGGTAATTTCTCGGTCACTCGCCGAAAGGCCTCGACCGGCCGCAATCCGCGCACTGGCGAGCCGATGCAGATCGCGGCGAGCTCGCAGCCGAAGTTCCGTCCCGGCAAGGTCCTCAAGGACGCCGTTCAATAGCCTAGACAGCCCTTGAAGCTGTCCCTATCTGCGCCCTTCTCGCGAAAGCGGCGGGCGCGTAGCTCAGTGGTAGAGCACACCCTTCACACGGGTGGGGTCGCAGGTTCAAACCCTGCCGCGCCCACCAGCCCCTGGCTGCCCTAGATTGCCAGATATTCGGGCTGGAAGCTCGCGACTCGCCGCATCTCGGTCCAGTCGGTGAACTCGATGTCACGGCCCTTGCGCCTGATCAGGCCCTGGCGCTCCATGTCGGCGAGAACCCGGTTGACGTTGACCGAGGTCTGCCCGGTGATGTCGGCGATCTGCTGCTGGGTGAAGGGGTTCATCATGTGCGCATCGGTCACGTTCATCCGGACCGCGGTCTCGCACAAAAGATGGGCGACCCGCGCCGTTGAATCGCGCCTTCCGCAATTGACCAGCCATTCGTACCCGATCGCCTCGTTGCGCTGGATGAGACGGCGGAAGAAGCGCTGAAGCTCGGAATGGGCATCCACGATCGGATCGAAATCCTCGGCCCTTCCGACCATGACCTCGCTTCTTATGATCGCCTGTATCCCATAATCCGCGAACCCGTCGCGAGGCAGGATACCCTCGCCAGGGAAGCGCAGTGCGACGATCTGGCGGCGCCCGGACGAATCGGTCTTGAACTTCGAAAGAATGCCCGACCGGACGAACATCACCTCGTTTCGTCTCGCGCCCTGCTCACGAAACGGACGGCGAGGCTCAACCTGCACGACGCGATGCGGCATTTCGTCGAGTAAATCGGCGAGATAGGGCTCGAGGCCCGCCGAGATGAGCGTCTCGCGCAGGGGCACACCTCGCGTTGCCGACTTGAAACGCCGACTCGCCATAAGGCCCTCTCCCCGAGTGCAAAAGGTTGCGCCCCCCTAAGGAGAGACGCAAGGCTTACACGAAAAGATACATAACATACATTTATCAAAAGTTTGCCTGAAATCGCACAAATTGTGCGTGCCTTGCCAAGCTCGACCGCGCTCCTTAAGTGCGCCGGCGCGGGCAAGGGAACACTCCCGTGACGCACCGTGGCGATCGTAGCTCAGCTGGTTAGAGCATCGGTTTGTGGTACCGAGGGTCGGGGGTTCAAGTCCCCTCGATCGCCCCATTTCTTCTTACATTTCAACGCGAATGTGCAGGGCGCGCAGAACTAGGCGGCGATCGCGCGGCTGCAGGACGCGCCTGATGACGTTGCGCCCATTCCAGAGGCTGGTCGGTCTGTAACCGCCGCTGTGCGGCGCGCGAGTGATCAACGACACTCGAAGAAGGCCAGGAATGCACACCAATGTCACGGATTGAGGGGGCGAAGCTTGGGACGGAAATCATCGGGGCGGACGGCGTGCCCACGCCGGCCAGGGTCCCGGCAGTCAATCCTACCCCGGTTTCAGCGGCCCGCATTCGAAAATGGGCACCAACGATCGCCGCAGTTGCACTTGCCGTAGCAGCTTCCGGCTGTGGTTCATCAATCATGAAGAGCCAGAACGGTCGATCGGCCCCGCAAGCCGGAAATGGTCAGCCGTCCATCCAGCCCGCAAGCTCGGTTGCCAGGTACCTTCCCGAATATCTGCCGGACGGTTCGCTCGTGCTCCCGAAGAACTGGCATAGCTGGGTGTTCGTCGGCGCACCGCTGACCCCGAACGCCCTCAACAACGGCAAGGCAAGCTTTCCGGAATTCCACAACGTCTACATCGAACCGGGATCCTACGCGATCTACAAAAGGACCGGCGTCTTCCCCGAAGGCACCATCCTGTTCAAGGAACTGCAGCTGACGCTGCCCCCGTTTGAATTTCCGGACGGCTCCCGTACCGAGCCCTCCGGACGAGGCTATTTCGGCGGCCCGTTCAACGGCGCCGACGTCGCGGTGAAGGACACCAAGAGATATGCCGACACGGACGGCTGGGGATATTACAACTTCCACCATTATGAGCCGAAGGCTCCAAGCGCGAAACTGAGGCCCAAGGAGGAATGCGCGGCTTGCCATATGGCGAACGCCAAGAAGGATGACGTCTGGACGCAGTTTTACCCGCTGCTCGACGACGTCAGCCTCAAATAGCGCGAAAATGCCCACCGAATTCGCACTAAGAGCTCTAGCGCGGTATGGTTGAGCCGAGAAATTGACATGATGCCAGTTTGCACCCAATGAGCCCCGCGAAGGGGCGTCAGGGAGAGTCAAGGACACCGGTGTTGCAAAAAATCCAATAAAAACAACAACCCTTCGGGGGTTGTGGTGCCGCGGGTCGGGGGTCCAAGTCCCCTCGATCGCCCCCATCTTTCGCAAGCAGAGTTAGCGCATTTCAATGACGACGCCTTGGGGCCTGCCCGACTTCGACGAACACGAAGCCATCCATTTCATCACCAATGACGAGTGCGGGTTAAGGGCGGTTGTCGCCGTCCATTCGACCCATCTCGGCCCCGCCGCGGGCGGAGCGAGGTTCTGGCATTATGCCAGGGACGAGGACGCGCTCGTCGATGCGCTGAGGCTCTCGCGCGGAATGAGCTACAAGAACGCGATGGCGGGACTTCCCCTTGGCGGCGGCAAGGCGGTCATCCTCGCCAACGAAGAGCGCACCAAGACCCCCGACCTTCTCCACGCCTTCGGCAAGGCGGTCGACGAACTGAGCGGGCGCTACGTGACCGCCGAGGACGTCGGAATGAGCGTCACCGACATGATCGAGGTCGCTCGAACGACCAAGTTCGTGGCCGGCCTTCCCAATTCCCCCGGGGACGTCGGCGGCGATCCTGGCCCCCATACCTCGCTTGGTGTGTTCCTCGGGATCAAGGCGGCCGTGAAACGGGCCCTTGGCAAGGAGACGCTCGAGGGTCTTCACATCGCGCTCCAGGGCGCAGGAAGCGTCGCAACCGGTGTTGCGCTCCATGCCTGCGCCGAAGGCGCGAAACTCTCGATCGCCGACATCTCGCAAGAGAAGGCGCAAAGGCTCGCCGAGAAGACCTCCGCAAGGGTCGTCCCGGCCGACGAGATCCTGGAGCTCGAGGCGGACGTTCTTAGCCCTTGCGCTCTTGGCGCGATCCTCAACGAGCAATCGATCGAGCTCCTGAAGGTGCCGGTCGTCGCCGGCGGCGCAAACAACCAGCTCGCAACCCCCGAGGATGGCGAGCGGCTTCATTCCCGGGGAATCCTCTACGCACCCGATTACGTGATCAACGCAGGCGGAATCATCAACGTCTGCACTGAATATCTCGGTGACGGCGATGCGAGCCTCGTTCGCCAGCGGATCGAAGGCATTCCCGTCCGTCTCGAGCAGATCTGGGCGGAGAGCGAGGAGACGGGCCGCGATCCCGCTTCGGTCGCGGACGCTATGGCGCAGCGCCTCATCGGAAGGGCATAACGAGCGGCGCAATGCACGCGCTCGCCAATCCTACGCGCTTCCTCCGTCTCGCGCGGCCGGTCACGACCTGGCTCATGCTGATCGGACTCCTGCTCGCGATCGGCGGAATGATCGCGGGGCTGACCCTGACGCCTCCGGACTACCTCCAGGGCGAGACGGTCCGGATCATCTACATCCACGTCCCGTCGGCCTGGCTCGGAATGGCCGGGTGGATGGGCATAGCGGCTGCATCGATAAGCCAGCTCGTCTGGAGGCACCCGCTTGCCGCTGTCGGGGGGAGGGCCGCAGCTCCGGCAGGCGCGACCTTCGCTGCCATTTGCCTCATCACGGGCTCGATCTGGGGACGTCCAACCTGGGGCACGTGGTGGGAATGGGACGGGCGGCTGACGTCGATGCTGATCCTCTTCTTCCTCTACCTTGGCTATATCGCTCTCGCTTCGGCGGAGCGCGAACGCGGCGGGGAAGGACGAATCGCCGCGATTTACGGGCTGGTTGGAGCGATAAACCTCCCGATCATCCATTATTCGGTGCTTTGGTGGCGAACGCTCCATCAGGGGGAAAGCATCGGTCTGACCGGTTCCACCATCGACAATTCCATCCTGTGGCCGCTGCCGCTGACGACGATCGGCTTCACCTGCCTGTTCGGCGCGGCGGTCCTGATGCGGATGCGCGCCGAGCTCGCGGAAGCGAAGGTCGAGGCGCGAATGCGCCGAATGGGTTCGTCATGAACCCCTGGCCCTTCGTCGTTGCAGCTTATGGTGTGGCGATTCTCCTCACCTCGGCGCTTCTCCTGTGGTCCTTCGTCTCGATGCGCCGGGCGGAGGCCGCGGCCGACGCGCTCAGCCGCAAATGAAGCCCAAGAACCAGCGGCTGCTGCTCGTCACGGCGGCTCTTGCGGCGCTCGTCATCGCAGTCCTCCTGGCGATGTGGGGCCTGCGCAGCCGGGCGTCATTCTTCTACACCCCCGCCGACATCGCCGCCGGCAAGGCCCACGAGGGCGAAGCCCTTCGCCTCGGCGGGATGGTCCGGCAGGGCTCGATCGAGCATTTGGCCGATGGAGTGACGATCCGTTTCGTCCTGACCGACGGAAAGGCCGAGACCCCGGTCGTTTACCGCGGCATCGTTCCTGATCTTTTCCGCGAGGGCTCGGGAGCGGTTGCCGAGGGCCGGCTCGAAAAAGGGGCCTTCGTCGCCGATACGATCCTCGCCAAGCACGACGAACGCTACATGCCTCCCGAGCTTGGCAACCTCTCGGCCGAGCACAAGGCGGGAAAGACGCTCGAGAAATGATCGCGGAAGCCGGTCTCGAGGCGCTTTGGCTCGCTGCCGGACTTGCCGCCCTTCAGTTCTTCCTGATGGTGGTGGGCTTAAGGAGCGGTGCGGACATGGCCCGGGCCATGCGCTCGATCGCAATCGTTCAGGGCGTCCTCACCCTCATTGCCTTTGCCATGCTCCTCATCGTCTTCGCGCGAAGCGACATGTCGGTGGCGCTCGTCTTCGAGAACAGCAGCAGCGCGAAGCCATTCATCTACAAGGTCGCAGGCGCGTGGGGGAACCACGAAGGCTCGATGCTGATGTGGGTGACGATCCTCGCGGTCGCAGGAGCCTTCCTCGCGATTCTCGGTAAGCGAACAAGCGAACGCACGCTCCTTGCCGCACTTGGAGCGCAGGCGCTTCTCGCACTTGGTTTCTATGCCTTCCTTCTTCTTGCTTCCAATCCATTCGCGAGGATCTGGCCTGCGCCTCCTGATGGCCAGGGCCTCAATCCGCTTCTCCAGGATCCGGGCCTCGCCTTCCACCCGCCGACGCTCTACCTCGGCTATGTCGGGCTTTCGGTGGCGTTCAGCCTCGCTGTCGGTGCGCTCCTCACGGGCGAAGTCGATTCGCGCCTTGCACGGGCAATGCGCCCGTGGGTGCTGGGGGCATGGATCCTCCTGACTCTCGGAATCACCGCGGGAAGCTACTGGGCCTATTACGAGCTCGGCTGGGGCGGATATTGGTTCTGGGACCCGGTCGAGAACGCCTCGCTGATGCCGTGGCTCGCTGCGACCGCCCTCCTTCATTCTATCAACGTGCTCGCGGCGAGGGGCGCTCTTAAAGCCTGGACGATGATGCTGGCGGTCATCGCCTTTTCGATGTCGATGGTCGGCACCTTCCTCGTTCGCTCGGGCATTTTGACCTCGGTCCATGCCTTTGCGATCGATCCCGAACGCGGAACGTTCCTTCTTGCGCTCCTTGCCATCTATGTCGGGCTCGCCTTCGCGCTCTTCGCCCTGAGGGGCGCGAGCCTCAAGGAAGGAGCGCCGTTCGAGCTCGTCAGCCGCGAGACCGGGCTCGTCATCAACAACCTCATTCTTAGCGTCATCCTCGGAGTGGTGTTCGTCGGCACCCTCTATCCGCTGTTCGTCGAGGCCATAAGCGGCGAGAAGCTCTCGGTCGGAGCACCCTATTTCAACCTGGTCGCAGGCCCGCTCGCGCTTCTCCTCGCAACGCTCGTCGGGATCGGCCCGCTCATCGCCTGGCGACGCGAGCGCCGGCCCGTCTTCAGGCAGCTCCAGGTGCCCGCGCTCCTCGGCGTGACCGCGCTTGCAATCACGATCATCCTTTGGCGAAGCATGCCGATCCTTCCAAGGCTCGGCCTCACGGTCGGGGCCTATCTCATGGGCGCGAGCATCCTTCCGCTCGTCCGGCGCAATCCCCTGCGCGCGCCGCTTGCAACCTGGGGAATGGTCGTCGCGCACTTCGGGATTGCCGTCGCATTGATTGGAATGGCTTCCAACGCCGCTTTCACGAGCGAAAAGCTCGCGATCGCGAGGCCCGGGGAATTGCTGAACGTCGGGCCATGGACCGTTGTGCTCGCTAAGGTGACCCCGACCGCGGGGAAGAACTGGACAGCGATCGAAGCCGAGCTTCGCGCCGCGCGCGGCTCGCAACTGGTCACTCTTACCCCGGAAACCCGCTACTTCACTGATCCGCCGACCGCGACCAACGAATCCTCGATCCGGACCTTCTGGAACGGACAGCTCTATACCGTCGTCGGAAAACCCGATGGGTCGGGGGCCTGGCAGCTGAGGCTCTGGTGGAAGCCGTTCGTGACCCTCATCTGGACCGGGGGCGCGCTGATCGCGATCGGAGGGGCACTCGCGCTCATCGGCCGGATGTGGCGGGTCGTCTGGCGGGCGAGGGAAGAGGCCGACTGGCGAAGGGAGCGCTATTCATGAGCCGGGCCGCCCGCTTCGCCCCGCTGGCTTTGTTCTTCCTCGTCATCGCCGCGCTCGTCTGGCGGCTCGCGACTCCGTCCGACACCAACGTCCACTCGGCCCTCGAGGGAAAGCCGGTCCCGGCCTTTGACCTGCCAGCCGCGCTGTCGATCAAGCCGGGGCTGTCGTCTCGCGACCTTGCCACCGGCGAGCCTCATCTCGTCAACATCTTCGCAAGCTGGTGCGTGCCCTGCGTTACTGAAGTGAAGGTGCTTGACTCACTCAAGTCGAGCGGAGCCAGGATCGAAGGGATAGCAGTCAGGGATCGACGAGATGATCTCGTGGAGTTTCTTAGACGTAACGGCGATCCCTATGAAAGGATCGGAAGTGATTCCGAGAGCAGGATCCAGATCTCGCTCGGTTCGTCGGGAGTTCCGGAAAGCTTCGTCGTCGATGGCAAGGGCGTGGTCCGCTACCAGCACATCGGGCCGATCGAGCGATCCGACGTGCCGATGATCCTCTCGAAGCTCGAGAAGGCGCGATGAGGAGGCTTATCATCCTCCTGTTCCTCGTTTCGGCGCAGCCACTGCTCGCCGACAGCAACCTCCCGCCGGCTTACTGGTCCGATCGCCAGCTCCCCGACCCCAGGCAGGAAGCGAAGGCGCAGGCCTTGATGGAGCAGATCCGCTGCCTCGTCTGCCAGGGCCAGTCGATCGCCGATTCTGACGCCGAGCTTGCAGGCGACATGCGCGACCTTGTTCGGCGCCGGATCGCGGCGGGTGAAAAGCCGCAGGCGATCCGCGCATGGCTGGTCCAGCGCTACGGGACCTGGATCAGCTACAAGCCGACGGCAGAGCCTTCGGCCTGGCCCCTGTGGCTTGCACCTTTTGCGCTGCTCCTTGCCGGCGCGTGGCTGATCCGAAGGCGCATCCGGGTGAAGAGGAACTGATGGGCTGGCTTTATCTCCTCCTGATGATCGTGCTGGCTCTTGGAGCGCTGCGCCGGCTGGGGGTTCGAGGAGCGGCCTTCACCGCGAGCGCGGCAGCGCTCCTCCTTGGAGGTGCGGGCTACGCCCTCCAGGGCAGCCCGGGCCTCACGGGTGCCCCGGCTCGGGGCCTCGATGGTCGCGACGTCTTTCCACTCACCCAGGCAAGGCACGCATTTTTCGGGAATTTCACGCCGGCCGAGCCATGGCTTCGAATGTCGGAAGCCCTCGCTCGGGACGGAGAGAGCGAGGATTCGGTCGGAATCCTCGAGAATGCCGTAAGGCGCTATCCGGGCGACGCTCAGCTCTGGATCGGCCTCGGCAACGCGCTCGTCGACCACGCCCGCGGACTGACTCCGCCGGCCGAGCTTGCCTACCGGCGCGCAGAAGAGGTGGTGCCTGGGCATCCAGCGGCACCATTTTTCCACGGCCTCGCGCTCGCCCGGTCGGGCGACAGGGAAGGGGCCTTGAAAGAGTGGCGCCAGATCCTCGCCAGTGCGCCCCCGGATGCCAGCTGGCGCCCGCTCGTCGAGCAGGGGATCGCCGCTCTTGACGGCGGTCCCCCGCAGAAGCGCTAGGCCGCGACCGGCTCATATTCGAGGTCGAGCGCCTCGGCCACGGCCTGGTGACGGATCTTGCCGTCGGAGACATTGAGCCCGTCGGCAAGGTGCGGGTCCTGGCGCATCGCCTCCTCGGCTCCAAGGTTCGCAATCTTGAGAGCGAAGGGGAGGGTCGCATTATTGAGCGCGAAAGCGCTGGTCCGGGCGACCGCGCCCGGCATGTTCGCAACGCAATAATGGATGATCCCGTCGACCTCGTAGACGGGGTCCGCGTGGGTCGTCGCATGCGACGTCTCGAAGCAGCCGCCCTGGTCGATCGCGATGTCGACGAGAACGCTTCCGCGCTTCATCGTCTTCAGCATCTCGCGGGTGACGAGCTTGGGAGCGGCGGCTCCGGGGACGAGAACGGCCCCGATCACGAGCTCGGCTTCCTTGACCGCGCTCGCGATCGCGGCGCGCGAGGCATAGGCCGTCTTGATCTGGCTCGAGAAGAACATGTCGAGCTCGGCGAGACGGTCGTTGTTGATGTCGTAGATGGTGACATCGGCGCGCATCCCGGTCGCCATCTGCGCCGCGTTCACGCCCGCGACCCCGCCTCCGAGGATCGCGACCTTGGCCGGCGCGACTCCGGGAACGCCCCCGAGGAGGACGCCTCGGCCGCCTTGCTCCTTCTCGAGGTAATGAGCTCCGACCTGGACCGACATCCGCCCGGCGACCTCGCTCATCGGCTTGAGGAGCGGGAGCGAACCATTGCGAGCCGTCACGGTCTCATAGGCGATGCAGATCGCGCCCGACTTCATGAGTCCGAGCGCCTGCTCCCTGTCCGCTGCGAGGTGGAGATAGGTAAAGAGGATCTGCCCCTTTCGGAGCATCTCGATTTCCTGCGGCTGCGGCTCCTTCACCTTCACGATCATCTCGGAGGAATCGAAGACCGACTTCGCATCGGAGACGATCTTCGCGCCGGCCTTCTCATAAGCGGAATCGGGGCAGTCGATGCCCTGTCCGGCCTTGGTCTCGACCAGGACCTCGTGGCCATGAGCCACGAGTTCGGCAACCGAGGCCGGGGTCAGGCCGACCCGATATTCATGAACCTTGATCTCTTTTGGCACCCCAATGCGCATTTGTTCGTTCGCTCCGCTTGATGATTGCGCGGGCCTATAGACGCGGATTTCATCCCTGTCCCCTCCGATTGCGGGGCCGTAACGGCAGTGCTAGTGGGTGGGGTCCGTGACCGAGGATATCGCTCGCGGCCCAGGGGATGCGAACCAGACTGTCGAGTTTGAACCTCAACGCATGAGCATCACCACCACTGGAGCCGCCGAAGCCGAGGCGCCACCGGATTCATCGCATGGCCATGGCCACGGGCACCCTCACGGGCCGCTGTACAAGCTTGCCATAGGCGCGATCGGAGTTGTCTTCGGCGATATCGGTACGTCGCCGATCTACTCCTTCAGGGAAACCTTCGCGGGCCACCACCCGCTGTCGCCCGACCAGTTCCACATCCACGCCGTCCTCTCGATGATCTTCTGGTCGATGATGATCGTGGTGACGTTCAAATATGTGACGATCATCATGCGCGCCGACAACAAGGGCGAGGGCGGAAGCCTCGCCCTCCTCGCGCTCATCAACCGATCGACGAGCGGCAAGAAGAAATGGGCGAACAGCATCATCATGCTCGGGGTGTTCGCGACGGCCCTCTTCTACGGGGACAGCATGATCACTCCCGCGGTGACCGTGCTCTCGGCGGTCGAGGGCCTGACGACCGTCCAGCAGGGGTTTGCTCCGTTCGTCATCCCGGCAGCAATCGTCATCCTTGTCGGCCTGTTCGCGATCCAGTCGAGAGGCACCGCGCGCGTGGGAGCGATGTTCGGCCCCGTGATGCTGGTCTATTTCGGGGTTCTCGCGGTTCTTGGCTTCATCCACATCATGGACCAGCCGAGCGTCGTCCTCGCCATGATCAACCCGGCGAACGCCGTGGGCTTCTTCATCACCGAACCCATGCGGGCCTTCCTCGCGATGGGCTCGGTCGTCCTCGCGCTCACCGGGGCCGAGGCCCTCTACGCCGACATGGGTCACTTTGGACGGCGCCCGATCAAGGTTGCCTGGCTCTATTTCGTCCTTCCGGCGCTGCTTCTCAATTATATGGGGCAGGGCGCAATGCTGCTTTCGCTTCCGCCTCACCAGGTCGTGACGGCGGTTCGGGACCCATTCTTCTATCTCGCTTCCGAGGAGTTCCGGCTGCCGCTCGTCATCATCGCGACGCTGGCGTCGATCATTGCCAGCCAGGCGGTGATCTCAGGGGCCTTCTCGGTCACCCAGCAGGCCATCCAGCTGGGGTTCGTTCCAAGGCTGAGGATCAGCCACACCAGCGAGAGCGCGGCAGGTCAGATCTACATCCCGGTCGTGAACTGGGCGCTGATGATCATGGTCCTTCTCCTGGTCCTCACCTTCCGCTCGTCCTCGAACCTTGCCGCGGCCTACGGGATCGCGGTGACTGGAGCGATGGCGATCGACACGGTCCTCATTGCCGTCGTCCTGATCACGATGTGGAAGTGGAACCGCTATCTTACATCGCTTCTTCTCATCATCTTCTCGGCGGTCGACCTTGGCTATTTCAGCTCGAACCTGACGAAGATCCCCGCGGGCGGCTGGTTCCCGCTCCTCGTCGGTGCGATCGCCTTCACCTTCCTTACGACCTGGGCGAAGGGGCGGCAGCTGATGATCGCCCGGATGAACGAGGCGAGCCTTCCGATGGAAATCTTCATCAAGTCGGCCGCCCCGAGCGCGGCCCGGGTTCCCGGGACGGCGGTTTTCATGACCAGTTCGGCGAGCGGGGTCCCGCATGCGCTCCTTCACAATCTCAAGCACAACAAGGTGCTCCACGAGCGGGTGATCCTCCTTACCGTCCGGATCGAGGACGTGCCCTATGTGGCCGAAGAGAAGCGCCTCGAGACAAAGGATTATGGCGCCGGCTTTTTCAGGGTGCTGCTGCGCTACGGGTTCATGGAGGAAATCAACGTGCCATCGGCGCTTGCCCAGCTTCGGGAGGTGGGGCCGCAGTGCAAGATGATGGACACGAGCTTCTTCCTTGCACGGCAGACTCTCCTTCCTTCATCGAGGCCGGGGATGGCCATCTGGCGCGAGAAGCTCTTCGCCTGGATGCTTCGCAACGCCGAAAGCGCGATGGAATTCTTCAAGCTTCCGACCAACCGCGTGGTCGAGCTCGGCAGCCAGGTCGAGATCTGAACCTAGAAGCGCCCCGCGCATTGGCGGGGAATGGCTGATTCGATTTCCTGGTTCGCAACGATCGCGACTATTGTTGCAGCATCGATGACCGCTTCAAATCTTGGCTCGCGAGTGACGGGCTACGGCTTCGCCGTGTTCACTCTCGGGGCCTTGTCCTGGATCGCGGTCGGGGCACTCACGGGCCAGCCCGCCTTGCTCTGGACGAATGTCGTTCTCCTCTTCCTCGATATCTTCGGAGTGTGGCGCTGGCTCGGCCGCCAGGCCAAGGTCGAGGAGGGGGCCCAATCGGCTTCCGAGGCAAGCGAGCAGACGCCCGGAGAAGCGCTCTTTCCCGTCTCATTGCTGGGACGCGCGCCGGTCCGCTGCGGAAACAAGGAGGTCGGCCATTGCATCGATGCCATGGCGGGATGCGAGAGCGGCCGTCTCGATTATGTTGTCGTCTCCGAGGGCGGGGTTGCAGGTGTTGGAGAAAGGCTCCGCCGGGTCCCATGGAGCGAGGCCCACGTGGACGGTGAGAGCGTGGTCGCGCATCTGACGCCCGATCGCTTCTCCAGCCTTGAGGAACTGCAAAGGGACGAATGGCCGGCGCGCTGATTGTCACTGCGGAAATCGCACCCTTCGATCTCTCGTGGCTCGAAGCGCTTCGACGAGCCCATTATCCGCCGGAGCGAAACCAGGTGCCGGCGCATCTCACGATCTTCCGCGCAATTCCTCCATCGAGCGAGAGCGAGCTTCGCTCGAGGGTCGCGCGGATCGTTCGCCAGGGTGCGCCGACGGCACGGATCGCGGGTCTCCTCGACCTTGGCGATGGAGTGGCGTTTCGCATCGTTTCGCCGGATCTCGATCGAATCCGGGAAGAGCTCGCAAGGGACCTCCACGGCCTCCTCAGCGCGCAGGACAGCGGCGGATGGGTCCCGCACATCACCATTCAGAACAAGGCCCCGCCCAAATCGGCACGAGCACTGAAGCAATCCCTTGAAAGCAGCTTCGAACCCCGTGCGCTGCGCGTCACCGGGCTTTCAATTCATCGCTATCTCGGAGGCCCGTGGGAGCCCGTCGCCTCTTATTCCTTCAGGTCTTAGGTGATGTCGCCAATTCCATCACAGCTGAGGTCGAAGGCGGCAAGTCCCGACTCCAGCACCGATGCGAGCATGGGCTGGTCCATCAGTTCGTCGATTGCCTCATCCACGCTTTCGCTGACGATGCTCTGGGCTTCTTCCATGGCCTCGTCCCAGTCGCCCGCTTCGTAGGTACCCTGGCCGACCCAGCAGAAAGCCATGACTTCGGCGAGCTGGTCCTCACCTAGGTCCTCGAAAGCCGCGCGCAGTTCCTCCTCGACACTGTCATTGATGTCGTCTTCGAGGACGCTGAGGGTGCCCTCCTGCTCGTCGTCGACATCATCTGCGTCTTCATCGGCGGCATAGTCCACCGTTTGCGCTTCATACTCGCGTGCGCGAAGGACGATCCGACACAATGTCTCGAGTGGGGTCAGCGGGTCCATTCAAGCCTCGTTTCTATCGCGCTCAACGACAGCAACAGTAAGCGGTTCCTCGCGTTGACCGCCTCGATGTGCACACCTATATGCCGCGCCTCGCGACGCACCAATCGGGGCGTTCCCGTAGCCTTGGGGCGGAGTAGCTCAGCTGGTTAGAGCAGCGGAATCATAATCCGCGTGTCGGGGGTTCAAGTCCCTCCTCCGCTACCATCCACAAATTTGTCCGAGTGCGACGCCCATGTTCGCGGGGATCGATTTCTGCTAGATGGGGTCAGCGCCAGCCTTCAGAGGCCCAGGCCATGAACGACGTCGCAGAAGCCGAAGCGCGTTACTCCGCGGACTGGTGGGAAAGCCGCACCCTCGAAGAATTGCAGGACTTGGCGAGGACCGGTCTTGCCTCAGGCGACATCGGAAGCGGGGCGTTGCGTGAGATCGAGCGCCGCGCCCAGGAGCGGGCAATCGCAGATCAGCACCAACAAGAGCTTGAGGTCGTCGAGAAGCAGGGCCTGCGGATTCGCTTGCTCGTTGCCGTCCTCATCGCCCTCCTGGTCGGAGTGATCGCGGTGGTGCTGCTGCGCTAGTTGGAATAGGCTTCGAGAGCGCCGGCTAGATCCTCGATCAGATCATCCGGATCCTCGAGGCCTATGTGGAGCCTCACGAGGTTCAATGCTGGCGGATCGGTGACCGAACGGCGAGGATCGACGGGAAGAGCGAGGCTTTCATAACCGCCCCAGCTATAGCCGATACCAAAGAGCTCCAGAGCCTCGACGAACGCCGCGCGGCTTTCCCAGTCGGCGCCCTTGAGCTCGAAGGTGAACAATCCCGACGAGCCCTTGAAGTCCCGCTTCCAATGCTCGTGCCCCGGGCAATCGGGCAAAGCGGGATGAAGGACCCGCCCGACCTCTTTTCGAGACTTCAGCCAGTGGGCGATCCTTAACGCGCTCTCCTCGTGCTGCTTCAGCCGGACAGCCATCGACCTTAGCCCTCGAGAAGCGAGCCAGGCATCGTCGGGCGAAACACATTGGCCAAGGTCCCAGGCGACCTGCTGCAAGTTCCTGTAATGCTCCTCGGTCGCCGTTGCCGAGCCGAGCATGACATCGGCATGCCCGCCGACATATTTTGTTCCGGCAAGGATGCTGATGTCGACGCCTGAGGCGAGCGCTTCGAAGAAAAGGGGTGTCGCCCAGGTGTTGTCGAGCAGGGTCACGAGCCCGCGCTCTCGAGCAACGGCACAGATTGCGGGGACGTCCTGGACTTCCATCGTTTGCGAGCCAGGGCTCTCGAGGAGGATCGCGCGGCTATCCTCGCTGATCACGCCGGAAATCTTTTCTCCCGCAAGCGGATCGTAATAGCGCGTCGAGATCTTCAATTTCCTGAGAACGGTTTCGCAGAACCGGCGCGTGGGGCCGTAGACGTTGTCAGGTGCGAGGAGCTCGTCCCCGGGCTCGAGCAGGGCCAGCAACGGTATCGTGATCGCTGCAAGCCCCGAGGAAAACAGCACGGTTCCCGAAGCTCCCGGCTCAAGCGCCGTCAGCGCTTCGGCAAGCGCCCATTGAGTTGCCGTTCCCTGCAATCCGTAATTGTAGGTTCCGTGGGAAGCACGGGTGTTTCGAAGCTCTTCCACACTATCGAAGAGGATCGTTGAAGCGCGCTCGACCGGCGGATTGACCAGGCGTCTCCGCCATTCCTTGCGGCGCCCGCCTTCAACGAGCTTTGTACGGGGACGCTTCTCACTCATTCATCGGCCTCGAAATCACGCGGGTGCCGATAGCACAGAAAGCAAACGCCCGGATCGACTAGCGATCCGGGCGCCCTGCGTGACGATTGCTCGTCAGCCCCCTTGGATGCGTCGCGGCGAGAGTCCCCAGGCCGCGCTCAGCTCGTTCCCCAGACCGAGCGATCGCGACGTCTCGCCGCCACCCGAACCCGACCCAAGGGCCAGTTCGTTCGGACAATTGTGCGTAGGCCCCCGCCAAACTGCTGTCACGACAGGAAATTGACCTAGGTTGCTTTTCCGTGCCGCCTGTGTCGGCGCTGCCACATGTCCAAAGTAAGCGGCTCCGGTTGCGCGTATTTGACGGCGACCGTAAGGCCGGCGCCATGCGCTGGTCACAAGCATTCCTGCCCGTCCTCAAGGAAAGTCCCGCGGACGCCCAGATCATAAGCCACAAGCTCATGCTGCGTGCCGGACTGGTGCGCCAGACGGCCGCCGGCATCTATGCCTGGCTTCCGCTCGGGTTCCGGGTCCTCAAGAAGATCGAGCAGATCGTCCGCGAGGAGCAGGACCGCGCCGGCGCCCAGGAATTGCTGATGCCGACGATCCAGGCGGCCGATTATTGGCGGGCGACCGGCCGCTACGAGGCCTATGGACCGGAGATGCTTCGGATCAAGGACCGGCAGGAGCGAGACCTCCTCTACGGGCCCACGAACGAGGACATGATTACCGCCATCTTCCAGGGATCGGCGAGAAGCTATCGCGACCTTCCGCGGATCCTCTACCACATCCAGTGGAAGTTCCGGGACGAGATCCGGCCTCGCTTCGGGGTGATGCGCGGCCGGGAATTCCTGATGAAGGATGCCTACAGCTTCGATCTCGACGAAGCGAGCGCGCGCATCAGTTACAACCGGATGTTCGTCGCCTACCTTCGGACATTCGCAAGGATGGGCCTTCGCGCAATCCCCATGCAGGCGGATACGGGACCGATTGGCGGCGACCTCAGCCACGAGTTCATCATCCTCGCCCCGTCGGGCGAAAGCGAAGTCTTCTTCCACAAGAGCTGGGAGACTCTTCGACCGGCTGAAGATTATTCGGTCGACGCCTCAGATCCCGAGGCGCTCCAGGCGTTCGTCAACGCGATGACCGCGGACTATGCGGCGACCGACGAGAAGCGCGACGAGGCGCATGAAGCCCGACTCGGCGGCGAACTCAGGCAGTCGAGGGGCATCGAAGTCGGCCACATTTTCTACTTTGGCGACAAATATACAAAGCCGCTCGACTTTACCGTCAGCGGACCTTCGGGAGAGCCCGTAACGCCCGTTGGCGGAAGCTACGGGATCGGAGTGTCGCGCCTCGTTGGAGCGATCATCGAGGCGAGCCACGACGATGCGGGCATCGTCTGGCCCGAGCCCATTGCGCCGTGGAAGGTCGGCATCGTCACGATGCGCCCCGACGATGAAGCAAGCACAAAGGCCGCTGAAACAATCTACGGCCAGCTCGTCGGCGCGGGCGTCGAGGCCCTCTATGACGATCGTGACGAGCGGGGCGGAGTGAAGCTCGGGTCGATGGATCTCATCGGGCTGCCCTGGCAGGTCATCATCGGACCTCGAGGGATCGCGAACGGCACGGTCGAGTTAAAGCGCCGTTCAACCGGCGAACGCGAGGAGCTCAGTCTGGAATCCGCAGTCGCAAGGCTTACCGCATGATCCTCAATCGCGCCGAGCGCATGCTCGCCCGACGCTATCTGCTTCCGGGAAAAGGCGAGGGGTTCATCTTCCTCGTCGCGAGCATCAGCCTCATCGCGGTCGCGCTTGGCGTTGCCGCGCTGATCATCGTCATGAGCGTCATGAACGGTTTCAGGGCGGAGCTGTTTGACAAGATCGTCGGTCTGAATGGTCACGCGGTCGTGACGGGCTATGGCGGCAGGCTTCCCGACTGGGAGAAGATCGAAGTCGCTGCAAAGCAGACCCCCGGCGTCACCTCGGCGCTCCCACTCATCGAAACGCCGCTGATGGCGACGGCGAACGGGCGCTTCGAAGGCGTGCTCGTTCGCGGGATGCGCGTCGAGGACATTCGGGGAAACAAGACGATCAACTCGAACGTGCTTGCCGGAGACCTCAAGTCGGTCGCGCCCGGGAGCAACCGGGTGGCGATCGGGTCGCGGCTTGCCGATACCCTTGGAGCCTATCCGGGAAGCCAGATCACCTTGTGGAATCCCGAGGGACGATCGACGGTCGTCGGAACGGTGCCTCGCGAAGTCACCTACACGGTCGGAGCGATCTTCGAGATCGGGGTCTACGACTATGACAAGGCCTTCGTCATCCTGCCGATGCAGGATGCCCAGCAGCTCCTTCTCATGGGCGACCAGGTCGGGATGATCGAAATCCAGACCAGCAATCCCGACAAGGTGCAGGAGATTCTCGCTCCGCTTCGAAAACTGGTCGAGGGGAAGGGCGTGATCACTGACTGGCGCCAGATGAACTCGGCATTGTTCGAGGCGCTCGAGGTCGAAAGGGTCGCGATGTTCATCGTCCTTTCGCTCATCGTCCTCGTCGCCGTGTTCAACATCCTTTCGTCTTTGATCATGCTGGTAAGGGCAAAGACCCGCGACATCGCGATCCTTCGAACCATGGGAGCGAGCCGCCGCGGAATGATGAAGGTCTTCATGACCGTTGGAGTGACGATTGGGTCGCTCGGGATCGTTCTCGGGATCGTCCTTGGAGCCTTTTTCCTGTTCTTCCGCCAGAACGTGGTCGATGCGATCCAGGCGATAACCGGCCAGAACCTCTGGGACCCTCAGGTGAGGTTCCTCACCGACCTGCCTTCCAAGACCGATCCGTTCGAGGTCACTGCGATCGTCCTCGTCGCTCTCATCCTCTCCTTCCTCGCGACGCTCTACCCCGCTTACAAGGCGGCGAGCACCGATCCCGTGCAGGTCCTTCGCTATGAGTGAGCCGGTTCTCGTCATCCACGACCTGAAGCGCAGCTTCACCCAGGCCGAAGTGACGATCGAGGTCCTTCGCGGAGTGGATCTTTCGATAGAGCCCGGCGAGATCGTTGCCCTGCTCGGCCCGTCGGGATCTGGAAAATCGACCCTCCTCCAGGCGGTCGGCCTTCTCGAAGGCGGGTTCAAGGGATCGATCCGACTGAAGGGCGAAGAGGCCGCCGAGCTCGACGACGACGGGCGCACCCGCCTTCGCCGCGACCTTCTTGGCTTCGTCTACCAGTTTCATCACCTGCTTCCCGAGTTCAACGCGGTCGAGAACGTCGTTCTTCCCCAGCTCGTCTATGGAGCCGATCAGAAATCCGCGACCGAGCGGGCGCGGCAGTTGCTCGGAGCGCTCGGCCTTGGCGAGCGGCTCGACCATCGCCCGTCGAAGCTTTCCGGCGGCGAGCAGCAGAGGGTCGCGGTGGCTCGAGCGCTGGCCAACCGGCCCCCTCTCGTCCTTGCCGACGAACCTACGGGCAATCTTGACGAGCACACCGCCGATGCGGTCCTCGGCGAGTTCCTGAACCTCGTTCGGGGCGAGGGCAGCGCAGCGCTCGTCGCGACTCATAACGAGCGCCTCGCGTCCAAGATGGATCGCGTCGTTCGGCTGCACGAAGGACGCCTTCAGTAATGGAGCGCGAGGAACGAAGCGACGCTGAGACTCCCGTGCGCAATCCCAACTGGACAACGCTCGCGCTCGTCGCCGGGCTGGTTCTGCTCATCCTCGTGATCATCTACTTCACGACCAAGGGTAATCCCGACCAGGACAAGCTAACCCTCAACCAGCTCGCCCAGAACGAAGCGGGGGCGAGGACTCCGGCGCCCGAGAAGCTCTGCGCCAGCAAGCAGACCTATGACCTGATCAAGCGCGAGCTTTTCCGGCGCGCAGCACAGATGCGGGGAAGCGACCAGGCCGCGTTCGACCAGCTTTCGGGATATGCCGTGCTGCGCATGGAAAACCCGGTGATGGAGAGCCAGGACAGCTCGACAGGAGCGGTCAATTGCTCGGGCTCGCTGTCGCTTGACCTTCCTCCGGGAGTGGTGGCTGGCGGCGGCCACCGAACTTTGATGTCGGACGTCGATTATACGGTCCAGCCGGCGGCGGACGGCAGCGGCAATGTCGTCCTTCTTCGAAACGCCGATCCTATCGTCACTCCGCTTGCCTCGCTTGCGCGCTCGGCGAATGCGCCGCTCGCTCCTCCGGCGACCTCGTCGCCGCCGGGCACCTTACCTCAGCAACCCGCGCAGCAGCAGCCGCAGGAGAATGTCGCCGCTTCGGAATCCGCCAACAAGATCGTGGGTCCACCTTCGGTCTTTGCGGGAAGACCGAGCTTCGATTGCTCAAGAGCGCGTTCGAAAGGAGAGCTTACCGTCTGCTCCGATCCCGGGCTTTCGGAACTCGACGTCAACATGGCAACGCAATATCGCCGCGCGCTCGAGGCCGCTTCGCCGCAGCAGGAGAGACAGCTGAGGCAGACCGGCAACCGGTTCATCGCCTACCGCGACCGCTGTCCCGATACCCATTGCGCGGCCGAGGCCTATCTCGGACGGATGCGTGAAATCCGGGATATCATGGAAGGGCGCTGGCAGCCGCCGCGATAAGTGGTGGATAAGTCCCTCCGCTTCCTTGTCGGAGCGGTCCAATCGACCCCATAATTCATCCGTGAATCAACCTTACGTTCCGCTCCGGGTCTTCTCCTGCTTCACGATGCTCGAAGGGGCGATGGAGCCCAAGGTCATTGCCGAGCGCGCCTCGAGCCTCGGCTTCCCGGCGATCGCGGTCACCGATCGCAATGGACTTTATGGCGTCATGCCGTTCAGCGACGCCTGCTTTGCCAAGGGCGTCCAGCCGATCGTCGGTGCAATGCTCGCGCTTCTAAGGCCGCCCGAGCTCGGCGGAGACCGGGCGATCGATTGGCTCGTCCTTCTCGCCAAGGACGATGAGGGCTATGCCAACCTCTGCAAGCTCGTCTCGTCCGCTCACCTCGATCGACCCGTCGAAGAGGACCCCCATGTTCCGATGGAGAGGCTGGAAGGACTTTCCGACGGTCTCATCGCTCTTACCGCGGGCGGGGAGGGCGCCCTTGCCCGGCTTCTCGCCGAGGGGCAGCAACTCAAGGCCGAAGCCTATCTCGATAGGCTTCAATCCCATTTTCCAGGAAGGCTCTACATCGAGATCGCGCGTCGCGGCGACGCGATCGAGGAAGCTTCGGAAAATGCGCTCATCGAGCTTGGCTATGCCCGCGACCTCCCGCTCGTCGCGACCAACCCCGCTGCCTATGTCGACCCCTCGGTTCATGCCGCGCACGACGCGATGCTGTGCATCGCCAATTCCGCTTATGTCGAAAGCGCGGAACGGGTCACTTCCTCGCCCGATGCCTGGCTGAAGGACGGGGCCGCGATGGCCGAGCTCTTCGCCGATTTGCCCGAGGCGCTCGCCAATACCGCCGTGATTGCCCAGCGCTGCGCGGTCGCAGCGCCCAAGCGCAGACCGATCCTGCCGCGTCTTGGCGAAGACGAGGACGAGCAGCTTCGAGCCGATGCCCACGCCGGCCTCGAAAAGCGGCTTTCCGGTCGGCGCGAGGAGGACAAGGCGCGCTATCGCGAGCGGATCGACTATGAGCTCGAGATCATCACCGGCATGGGCTTTGCCGGCTACTTCCTGATCGTCGCCGACTTCATCAAATGGGCAAAGGCGAACGACATCCCGGTGGGTCCCGGGCGCGGCTCGGGAGCGGGCTCGGTGGTCGCCTGGGCGCTCACCATCACCGACCTCGACCCGCTGGCGCTCGGGCTCCTGTTCGAGCGCTTCCTCAATCCCGAGCGCGTGTCGATGCCGGACTTCGACATCGACTTCTGCGAAACCCATCGCGACAAGGTGATCGCCTACGTCCAGCGCAAATATGGCCGCGACAAGGTTGCGCAGATCATCACCTTCGGACGACTCAAGGCCCGAGCCGTGCTCAAGGACACCGGACGCGTTCTCCAGATGCCCTACGGCCAGGTCGACCGGCTCGCGAAGCTGATCCCCAACCACCCCACCGACCCGTGGACTCTCGAGCGATCCCTCAACGGAGTGCCGGAGGTCGCGGCGGAATACAGGGACCCCGACGTCAAGCGGCTCTTCGACCTCGCGATGAAGCTCGAGGGCCTTCCGCGGCACGCCTCGACCCATGCCGCGGGCGTCGTCATCGGCGATCGCCCGCTCGACGAGCTCGTTCCACTCTACCGCGATCCCCGTTCGGATACGCCCGTCACCCAGTTCGACATGAAATATGTCGAGGCCGCGGGCCTCGTGAAGTTCGACTTTCTGGGCCTCAAGACCCTCTCGGTCCTGAAGGAAGGCCAGCGCCTCCTCGCCGAGCAGGGGATCGAGATCGATTACGGGGCGCTTCCCTGGGACGATCCCGAGGTCTTCGACCTTCTCCAGCGCGGCGACACGGTCGGCGTGTTCCAGGTCGAATCCGAGGGCATGCGAAGGACCCTCTCGGCGGTGAAGCCGACGGTGTTCGAGGACATCATCGCTCTCAACGCGCTCTACCGTCCGGGCCCCATGGACAATATCCCGATGTTCGGCCGGCGGAAGAACGGCGAGGAGGAGATCCAATATCCGCACCCGCTCCTCGAGGGAATCCTCAAGGAGACCTACGGGATCTTCGTCTACCAGGAACAGGTGATGCAGGCGGCGCAGATCCTCGCCGGCTACTCTCTCGGAGGCGCCGACCTTCTCCGGCGAGCGATGGGCAAGAAGATCCAGTCCGAGATGGACGCGCAGCGCGCGACCTTCGTCAAGGGATGCGCCGAACATAATGACATCCCCGAAGCCAAGGCCAACGAGCTCTTTGACTTGATCGACAAGTTCGCAGGCTATGGCTTCAACAAGAGCCACGCTGCCGCCTACGCCCTGCTTACCTACCAGACCGCCTGGCTGAAGGCCCATCACCGGCCCGAATTCTACGCCGCATCGATGAGCTTCGACATCGCCCTCACCGACAAGCTCTCGATGTTCGTCGAGGACATGCGCCGCGGCGAGGTCGAGTGCCTTCCCCCCGACATCAATTCGAGCCGGGCATCCTTCACGGTCGAAAAAGGTGCTGTTCGCTACGCTCTTGGAGCCCTCAAAGGCGTCGGCGAGAAGGCGATGGAAACCCTCGTCGAGGAGCGCGAGCGGGGAGGGCCGTTCAGGAGCCTGGAGGACTTCGCTTCGCGCATCGATCCGAGATCGATCAACCGCCGCCAGCTCGAGAGCCTCGCTTCGTCGGGAGCGTTCGACGAGATCAAGCCCGAGCGCGCCGCGGTCTTCGCTGGAGCGGAGATCATCCTTGCCCATGCCTCGAGCGCCCACGAGCAGCGCGAAACCGGGCAGGCGGGCCTATTCGGGGTCAATTCCGCGGAAGCCGCTCCAATCCGGCTGCCGCGAGAGGAACCGTGGACCCTCGCCCAGCGCATGGCTGCCGAGCGGGACGCATTCGGCTTCTATTTCTCGGCTCACCCGGTCGATGCGGCGAAACACCTGCTCCAGGCGCACAAGGTCAAGACCTTCGCCGAGCTCGCCGAGGTCCGGATCGCGGAAGGCGAGCGAGCGAACGCCATGATGGCCGGCCTCGTCGAGGACACGCGCTGGCGAACGTCGGCCCGCGGCCGGCGCTACATGATGGCAACCCTCAGCGACAGCTCGGGCCAGTTCATCGCCACCGCCTTTGACGAGGAGGCGACGAGCGCGCTCGAAGCCGCGGCGAAGGCCGGGCAATGCGGGCTCTTGACGGTCGAGCTCGACCGGAGGGCGGGGGACGAGACGCCGAGGGTCACGATCAAGCGGATCCAGCCGCTCAACGAGCTTGCAAAGCGCACCCGCCTCCAGATGACGATCAAGGTCGCGGACTCCCAGCTCATCGCCCGGGTCTCCAGGGAGCTCTCCGAGGCGCGTGGGTCCAATGGACTGGTACGCTTCCTCATTCCGCTCGCCTCGGGCGGCGAGGCGGTCGTGGTTGCGGGACGCGACTATGCACTCGATGCCGAGCTTGCCGCCCGGATCGAGCGCATCGCCGGAGAAGGAGCGGTCGATCTCGCCGCCCAGGAGCCGCCGAGGCTCGCCCTCGTCGGTTAGGACATCCAGAATCCGTCGCGGTTGACGAGGCTCGTGATGTGCGCGTTCTGCTCCTTGGTCAGGTCCTTCTTGAACTTCGGAAAGACCTCTTCTTCTTCCATGTGCGCGTGCTCGGCGACGAGCTTTCTAAAATCGCGAACCTTCTCGAGCCAGTTGGATGCGTCGGGGCCCATCTCGTTCAACTCGTAGATGAACGTCTTGATGTAGCCGTGCTCGCCTTCGAGATGGTCGGCGTCGGCCGCGTCATTGGCTTCGCGAAGCGCCGGGTAGACGACCATTTCCTCGGCATGGGCATGCTTGTCGAGGGCATGGCAGAGCTTCATGAAGAGCATCTTGCGCTTGAATGTCTGGCTCTGGTCTGTCGCCAGCATCTTGTCGAACAGGGCAAGGGCCATGTCATGCTCGGTCGAGAGGATCTCGTCCCAGTCACCGACCGTGGCTTCGAGCCCCTGCATGAACGCCTTGCGGCCGAAATTCGCGGCAAAACCGATCGCGGCGCCGCCGAGCGCGGCAGCGATGATCGGACCAGCGCCTTCACCCCACGAAAAGGCGCTCTTGTTGCTGCTGCTGGTGCCGCGGTTGCTGCCGCTTGTGCCATTCCCTCCATTGGAGCGGGTGCGGCTGGACGTGCGGCTTTGGGTACGCGTGGCCATGAAAACTCCTCCTTGCCTGGAATTGGATGATTCAACGACAGGGGAGAGGCGCCGTTCCGCTCGCGAATCGCACGTCGCGAACCGTTCGGCGCATTAGCTAAACGCCGTTCTGGGGTTCCTTCGCCTGGTCCGTCTCGGGAGGAGGCGCGGCCTCGTTGACTTCAACCGGGGGCTGTTCGCCAGGCGCGATCTCCTGCTCGCTCGAAGCGGGCGGAAGCTCGCTCACGACATTTTCGAGCGGAGGAAGGGCCTTGGGGCTCTCATATTCTTCGCCGGGCTCGGGCCGCGACTTCTTGGTGACCGCCGGCGGCGCCCTGTTCGCGGGCGCAGCCGCTCCCTTGTAGACGCACGAATCGAGGCCGTCCCGTGCGACTGTCGGGATCCGGGCAGCGATCGTGTTTCCGTAGCGGCGGGTAAAGCCCTTGGGAGCAATGGCCCCGCGCTTCTTTGGAAGGGGAAGGATCGCCGCAATGCGCGCCGCCTCGAGGGGGCTCATGGCGCTCGCGTCATGGCCGAAATAGCGATCCGAGCCGGCGTTGACGCCATAGGTGCCGATGCCCGTCTCGGCGAGGTTGAGATAGACTTCCATGATCCGTCGCTTGCCCCAGAGATGCTCGATGAGGAACGTGAACCAGGCTTCCACTCCCTTACGCGCGTAGCCGCCGCCATTCCACAGGAATGCGTTCTTCGCGGTTTGCTGGCTGATCGTCGAACCGCCGCGTATCCGGCCACCCGACGCGTTACGTTTCATAGCATCTTCAATCGCTTCGAAGTCGAAGCCATGATGCGAACAGAACTTGCTGTCTTCGGCTGCGATCGCGGCTCTCACCATGTCGCGGTCGATCTCGCTGATCGGCATCCAGTCCTTGTGAAGGCCGCGGCCGGCGACAACGTCGCCGATCATCGTGAAGGTGATGGGCGGGTTCACGAAACGGTAGGCGAGCACCCACAGGATCGAGACCAGGAAGAAGGCGACGACGATCTTTACGACCCAGCCCAGCAGACGCCTTGGAAGGGAGCGTGGGCGCCGCCGCTTGTACTGGGGAATCGTCGACTTGCGCTTGGCCACTCAGTCGTCCTTGGCATCCGGCCCCGAAGGCAGCAAGCCCATGTCGAGCGTCGCGATGAACCGCCTCGGATGGATTGCGACATCGTCCTCGCCGATCTGGTCGAAGGGATTTTCAAGATCGTCCTGGATGTTCTCGAGACCGACGAGGATCAGCGAGAAGAGCACGGGCATGATGAAGAAGAGCTCGGCCCGGGCCTGCTCGGCCTGGTAGGCGAAATAAGGCCCGTAGAGGACGGGCAGGATCAGGATGAAGAAGTCACTGAACGCCCGAAGCGCCCGGGGCGTCCTGTATTCGTAGATGTTCCTCGTGCTCTCGAAGGATGTCATCATCCGGCTGATATACTGGTTGAGGCGGGAGCATTCGGTCGGAGCGAGCTGCGCTTCGCGCATCGTCGAAACGAACGCCGAGAGCCTCGCGAAGGCGTTGTAGACCCGTTCTTCGTGCGGGCCGCCCTCGCCGAGCGGGCTGAGGAAGAGGTCGCGCGCCCCGCTCAGCAATTCGAGAAGCGCGGACTTGAGCTCGGCATCGCGCGCTTCGTCGCGCTTCGATACCCAGTCCCTCGAAGCGAGGTAAAGGGCGCGTCCGCACGCCCTCAGCGCCCCATATTCCTCGAGCGCCTTCTCGCGGCGCGTGTAGGCCGTGCTGATCGAGAAGACGAGTGGGAAGACGATCGCCGTTGCAATCAGCGTCAGCGGGAAATCGGCCTTGATCCCGAACTTTACGCAAAGCCAGGTCGAAAGGAGGGCGAGAATGCTGATCGCGACGCTCTTGGCGTTCACGATCTTGGTCAGGCTGGACAAGGATCGAAGCACGCTTCCCTCCCCCAATCTCACGAGGCGGATGGGTTAGCCAAAACTGCCGGTGGAGTGAAGGCGGGCTCCTTGCCGCACTGCAGCACAACATTTACATCGCGCATCCTATGACTTCGACGAACGATATCCGCCGCTCCTTCCTCGATTTTTTCGAGAAGAACGGCCATGCGCGTGTCGCCTCGGCGCCGCTGGTGCCGCACAACGACCCGACGCTGATGTTCGTCAACGCCGGGATGGTGCCGTTCAAGAATGTCTTCACCGGCCTCGAGACGCGGGCGTACAGCCGGGCGACGAGCTCGCAAAAATGCGTCCGCGCCGGCGGCAAGCACAATGACCTCGACAATGTCGGCTACACTGCTCGCCATCACACCTTCTTCGAAATGCTCGGGAATTTCTCGTTCGGAGATTATTTCAAGGATCGTGCGATCGAGCTCGCCTGGACGCTCCTCACAAAGGAGTGGGGCCTCAGCCCCGACCGGCTGACGGCGACCGTTTATCATACCGACGACGAAGCCTTCGACCTGTGGAAGAAGATCTCGGGGCTCCCGGAAAGCCGGATCATCCGGATTCCGACCAAGGACAATTTCTGGGCGATGGGCGATGACGGGCCCTGCGGTCCCTGCTCGGAGATCTTCTTCGACCATGGCGATCACATTCCAGGCGGCCCTCCTGGCAGCCCCGACGAGGACGGCGACCGCTTCGTCGAGGTCTGGAACCTCGTCTTCATGCAATATGAGCAGACGGCGAACGAAATCGTCTCCGAGCTTCCCAAGAAGAGCATCGATACCGGAATGGGCCTCGAGCGAATCGCCGCGGTCCTCCAGGGGACTCCCGACAATTACGAGACCGACACGTTCAAGGCGCTCATTCACGCGAGCGAGGAGCTGACTCGCACCAGGGCGCAAGGCGACCAGAAGGCGAGCCATCGCGTCATTGCCGACCATCTGCGCGCGAGCGGTTTCCTTGTCGCGGACGGAGTCCTCCCCGCCAACGAGGGCCGGGGCTACGTCCTTCGCCGGATCATGCGCCGGGCGATGCGCCACGCGCATCTGCTTGGAGCCGAGGAACCCCTGATGTGGCGCCTCGTGCCGGCGCTGGTCGCCGAGATGGGCGCCGCCTATCCCGAGCTGGTGCGGGCCCAGCCCCTTATCGAGGCGACGCTCCAGCAGGAGGAGACGAGGTTCCGAAACACGCTTGCGACCGGGCTCAAGCTACTCGACGAAGCCACCGAGGAACTGGCGGCAGGAGGCACGCTCTCCGGGGAAACGGCGTTCAAGCTCTACGACACTTACGGCTTTCCCTACGACCTCACCGAGGATGCGCTGCGCTCGCGCGGGTACAATGTGGATCGCTCCGGCTTCGACAAGGCGATGGCGGAACAGAAGGCCAAGGCCCGCGCTGCCTGGAAGGGTTCGGGCGCGAAGGCCAATGACGAGATCTGGTTCGACCTTGCCGAAGAGCATGGAGCGACCGAGTTCACCGGCTATTCCGGGGACGAGGGAGAGGGGGTCGTCCTCGCAATCGTCAAGGACGGAACGCCGACCGAAAATGCAGAGATCGACGAGACGGTCGAAGTCCTTCTCAACCAGACGCCTTTTT
>DASZYL010000102.1:0-4047 GCA_035545385.1 Sphingomicrobium sp.
AGGCGAAGCTTTGTTGCCCCTGCGACGCGGCGGCGGCGAGCACGCCCTGGAACCGCTCGGCCCAGCGATTCTCGACCGACAGCGCGATCGCGTAGGGCAGGAACTTCTCGAAGAGCTCGGGAGTGTCGCGAGGCTGGGTCATCCGGTCGAGCCGCTCGCGCTCGGTGATCGAGAGATATTGTTTGAAGCCCGCGATGTGGTCGAGGACCTTGCGGCCTTCGGCCGTCGGTGCGGCCATCCACCAGAATGCGGAAAGGACGAGGGGGAGGGCGAGGAGCGGAAGGATGATGGGAAGCCACCAGCCGCTGTTGAGGGCGGCATTCAGCACGGGAAGGCCAAAGGCGACCGCGATCCCGAGCGCTGCAACTCCGACGAGGGTGAGAAGGCACTTGCCGAGCGTGCTCTCATGAAAGGCGAGCCACAGGAGCGCTGCGACAAGAAGGCTCCCGAAGACCACGCCGACCTGCCACATGATCGCTCCGTAGGTTGCAGCGGCAACCGCTGCGCAGGTGAGCCAGAAGAGCGCGGCAAAGAGAAGCAGTCCAGCCGCCGCCCAGCCCAGGTTGCGCTTGAACATCTTTCCTTCAAAGCGATTCTTCAGAACGGATGACAAGCTGTTCTTCGCACTTATGAAACTCTTGTAATTCTTTTGCTCCATCAGGATTGACTCGCCGGTCGAGCAGATCTGGCTGAGCGCGGCCTGTTCCTCCTCGGGAAGGGGATTGTCGCAAGCGAGGCGCTCGAGCCTCACCTTCTTGCTCGAGAACCAGCCGGGATCTTCCTCGCTCATCCGGATGTGGCCGCGAACGCCCATGTCGACGAGGGCTGCGGCGAATGCGCGATTGTCGGCATCCATCTTGAAGATGTAGCGCATGCCCGCTGGCGAAAGATCATCGGGCGGCGAGAAGATGGGGACGACGGTGCCGCTCCTGGGGTCCCGGCCGGCGCGCGCCCAGGCCACATAATAGAAGATGCAAAGGCCAAGGAAGCTGAGGAATCCGACCACGGGCGGTCCATAGTCGGAAAGTGCGTCGATGAAGGCGCCCGAGGTGGGTTCGGCAACGACGCCCTTTGGAAAGGCGACCGCGACCGTCAGCCCCTCATAGGCGCCAAGGGGCTGTGTCGTCCTGAAAGCGATCTCGCCCGGGGCCTCGGCGATAACCTCGGCATTCTGCTCCTTGGAGCCGGCGGGGCCGGTATAGACGTGCCGCTGGCCGAACTTGACCGGCTCGGGCAGCCTGATCCGGGCCTCGGCTTCGTCGATCGGGAATATCCACTGGTTGCCCGTGACGTTCCAGTAGAGTTCGTCGAAGCCGGGAAAATGGCCGATTTCGCGCGTGGCGCGGTAGCGGATCTTATATTCATGCTCGCCGACCGGGACCAGGCTGTCGGGGTCGCCGAGCTTGATCCTGACCCCGGCGCCCATCGGGCTCACCGAGGCCTTCACCGGGCTTCCGTCGAGGGTTGCGCCTTCGAACGTGAAGCGGACGTGGAACTGGGTTCCGTTGGGGCCGCGATAGCGCGTCGGGAAGTCGCGATAGATCCCGTGGTTGATGAGGCTGTTCTCGGCCCTGACGTCGATCGTCTCGGAAACCTCGATCGAGCTGTCCTTCCTGACCTCTATGTCGCTGAAATAGCGAAGGATCCGCTCGTCCGCCCGGGCCGAACCTGGAACCAGGGCAAGGATCAGCGCCGCGGCGGCGGCGAGGAGGCTTCGCATCTCAGGCGGCGGGGCGGGCGAAGGACACCTTGGGCGCGCTCTGGATCGCCGGGTCGTCGTCCTGGTAGAAAGGCTCTTCACTAAAGCCCATCGGGCGCGCGATCAGTGTCGGCGGGAAGCTCTGGACGGTCGCGTTGAGGTCGCGGACGGTCGCATTGTAGTAGCGCCTCGCCCCCTGGAGCTCGGTCTCGATATTGGCGAGCTGGTCCTGGAGCTGGAGGAAGTTGGTGTTGGCCTTGAGCTCGGGATAGGCCTCGGCGACTGCGAAAAGCCTTCCCAGCATTCCCGTCAGATGGGCGTCGGCCTGGGCGGTCGCCTCGACGCTCCCGGCATTGACGCTCGCCGCGCGCGCCTTGGAGACTTCCTCGAACACCTCGCGCTCGTGGGCGGCATAGCCCTGGACGGTCTCGACCAGGTTGGGGATGAGATCGGCGCGTCGCCGGAGCTGGACGGTGATCCCGCTGAACGCCTCCTTCACGAGCGCCCGCAGCCTCACCAGACGGTTGTAGATGGCGATGGCCCACAAAAGCAGCAGAGCGACGACGCCAAGGACAATCCAGCCGATCATCTGATTTCCCCCATTTGCCCGGGCGAAGAGCATAAGGGGATTTGAGGCTGTTCGCTAGAAGGCGGACAGCCCCGTGATCGCGCGCCCGATGATGAGCGCGTGGACGTCGTGGGTGCCCTCGTAGGTATTCACCGTCTCGAGGTTGGCCGCGTGGCGCATGACCTGGAATTCGGCGGAAATGCCGTTGCCGCCGTGCATGTCCCTTGAGATCCGGGCGATCTCGAGCGCCTTTCCGCAATTGTTGCGCTTGATGAGGCTGATCGTCTCTGGAACCAGCTCCTCGGCCTCGAGGCGGCGGCCGACACGAAGCGCGGCCTGGAGACCAAGGCTGATCTCGGTCACCATGTTCGCGAGCTTGAGCTGGACCAGCTGGTTGGAGGCAAGCGGCTTTCCGAACTGCTTGCGATCGAGCGTGTACTGGCGGGCGGCATGGTAACAGGCCTCGGCCGCGCCCATCGAGCCCCAGGCGATGCCGTAGCGAGCGCGGTTGAGGCATCCGAACGGCCCTTTCAGGCCCTCGACGTTGGGAAGTAGGGCGTCTTCCCCGACCTCGACCGAGTCCATGACGATCTCACCGGTGATCGAGGCTCGAAGCGAGAGCTTTTCCTTGATCTTGGGCGCCGAGAGTCCGGCCATGCCCTTTTCGAGGACGAACCCCCTAATCTTCCCTCCATGGGCGTCGGACTTCGCCCAGACGACGAACACGTCGGCGATCGGCGAATTGGTGATCCACATCTTTGTCCCGCTGAGGCGGTAGCCGTTCGCCGTCTTCTCGGCGCGGGTGCGCATGCTTGCCGGATCGGAGCCTGAATCGGGTTCGGTAAGGCCGAAGCAGCCGACCCATTCGCCGCTCGCGAGCTTCGGCAGATATTTTTGCCGCTGCTCCTCGGAGCCGTAGGCAAAAATCGGGTACATGACGAGGCTCGACTGGACCGAGCAGGCCGACCGGTAACCGCTGTCGACGCGTTCGACGGCACGCGCGATGAGGCCGTAGCTCACATAGCCAAGACCAGCGCCGCCATATTCGTGCGGTATGGTCGCTCCGAGGAGCCCGAGCTCGCCCATCTCGCTCATGATCTCGCGATCGAACCGCTCCTCGAGATAGGCGGAGGTGACCCTCGGCTGCAGCCGCTCCTGGGCATATCCCTCGGCGGTGTCGCGAACGAGGCGTTCCTCGTCGCTCAGCTGGTGATCGAGATCGAATGGATCCTGCCAGTCGAACGGAAGCAGCCTGGGCTCATGATGCCCGCCCTGGTCGTGGTGAGCGTCCGCGATGTGTGAAGTCGCCAACTTGGTTGGTCCCCGAAGATGTGAGAAGTCGGGCCGCTCCTTAGTCGCTTCACTCGGACTTTGCCACCGTCGTTGCGCCGCCACCCCCGAAGCTTCGCTTGAGCGTGATCCCGACGCTCTTGTGGCGGTTGCGCTCCCGGAATTCGTCGATGATGAGCTCGGGCGCGGCGCGGTTGGGGAAGAAGCGGAGACGGTCGCGGTTCCCGCTCGTCTCGAGGACGTTGTCGACGTCGAGGGTGATCGCCGTATTGGCCCACGGCCGGTATTCGACGAAGGCGGTCCAATAAGGACCGCCATTGAAGTTCGTGTCGAATTCGTCGGTCCTGTAGAAAGTGAAGCGCTGGGCATCGTTCACGCTAAAGCCGTACGACCATTTCCCATGGTCGCGGCGAACGTCGGCGTTCCACTGCCAGGCAGGATAGAAGCCGCTCCACTTGCGAATCCGGTGATCGATCGGGTCTTCGACCCG
>DASZYL010000103.1:0-15441 GCA_035545385.1 Sphingomicrobium sp.
ATGGTGGTGGGACATCGTCTACAATTCCGGCGATCCGTCGAAGACGATGCACACCGCGAACGAGCTTCACCTGCCCGTCGGCGTGCCGACACGCATCCGGCTCAACTCTGCGGACGTCATTCACAGCTTCTGGGTGCCGAGCCTCGCCGGCACGCAGGACCTCATTCCGGGCCGTGCCAACTACATTACGATCGTACCGGAGAAGACCGGCATCTTCCGCGGCCCATGTGCCGAGTTCTGCGGTCTGCAGCACGCGCACATGTCGCTGGTGGTGGTCGTCGATTCCTATCCCGACTTCATCAAATGGTGGGAGCACCAGCTGCAGCCCGCTCCCAGGCCCGCAACCCCGCTTGCACTTGCCGGCTACAATTACGTGACGACCGGCCCGTGCAGCGCCTGCCATAATATCGCGGGCACCCCTGCGAGCGGCACCATCGCGCCCGACCTCACCCACCTCGCCAGCCGAAAGAGCCTCGCCGCGGGCACCCTGCCGATGAACGAGGGCAATCTCCACGGCTGGGTTGCAGACCCGCAGTCCTTAAAGCCTGGTGTGCGAATGCCGACGATCGGGATGGAGCCCGATCAGCTCCATGCAGTCGTCGCCTATCTCGAGACTTTGAAATGACGGACGTTCGCGCCGGAACCCTCCATGCAGGACATACGCGCGAAAGCGAACGCGAGCGGATCGAGGCAGAGAACCGCCGGCTCGAGGAGGAGCGCAGGAGGATCGCTCGGGACGGACCCAAGCTCAAGGGGGAAGAGCTCGCGGCCAGGCTCGGGCGGGCGTGGCGCAGGCCGCCGGGGATCCTCGGCTGGCTTGCAACGGTCGACCACAAGGAGATCGGGCGCCGGTACATCCTGACCGCGCTCGGCTTCCTCGTCCTTGGCGGAATCCTCTCGCTGGTGATGCGCGTTCAGCTCGGCAAGCCCGACAACGCGATGATCGGGGCCGAGCGATACAACCAGCTCTTCTCGATGCACGGCTCGACGATGATGTTCCTCTTCGCGGTGCCGGTGATGGAAGGCGTCGCGGTCTACATCATCCCCTTGATGCTCGGCACGCGTTCGACCGCATTCCCGCGGCTCAACGCCTTTAGTTATTTCATGTACCTGTTCGGGGGGCTCCTGCTTTGGGTCGCCTTCGTCCTCAACATGGCGCCCGACGTCGGCTGGTTCGAATATACTCCGCTCTCCGGACCCCAATTTTCCCCCGGCAAGCACACCGACATCTGGGCGCAGATGGTCACCTACACGGAGGTCGCGGCACTTTCTGCGGCAGTCGTCCTCGTGTGCACCATCCTCAAGACGCGCGCTCCTGGAATGACCCTTGCCCGAATGCCGCTTTTCGCCTGGGCAATGCTCGTCGTCGGAATCATGATCATCTTCGCGATGCCGGCGGTCGCTCTCGTCACGACCGTCCTGCTCATCCCCGACCGCCTGGTCGGAACCCAGTTCTTCAACGCCGCCGAAGGTGGCGACGCGCTGCTCTTCCAGCACATGTTCTGGTTCTTCGGCCATCCCGAAGTCTACATCATCTTCCTTCCGGCGACCGGCTTCATCAGCGTGATCGTCGAGACCTTCTGCCGTCGGCCGGTCTTTGCCCGACCGGTCGTGGTCCTCGCCCTCATCTCGACCGGAATCCTCTCGTTCGGCCTCTGGGTCCATCACATGTTCGCGACCGGCCTTCCTCGCGTCGGCTACAGCTTCTTCACCGCCGCGAGCATGTCGGTTGCCATTCCCACCGGCCTCCAGATCTTCTGCTGGCTTGCGACAATGTGGGAGGGACGGCCCCGCTTCCCGGTGCCGATGCTCTACGTCGTCGGCTTCATCATCACCTTCGTCATCGGGGGCCTCACCGGCGTGATCCTCGCGGCCGTGCCGCTCGATCTCCAGCTCCACGACACCTATTTCGTCGTCGCGCACTTCCATTACGTCCTCATCGGCGGCGCAGTGTTCCCACTGCTCGGGATCTTCACCTACTGGTTCCCGAAGATCACCGGCCGGATGATGGACGAGACGCTCGGCAAGATCAGCTTCTGGCTGGTCTTCCTCGGGTTTCACGCGACCTTCATGCCGATGCACTGGAGCGGCATGCTCGGCATGCCGCGGCGGGTCTACACCTACCCTGCAGGCCTCGGGCTCGAAATTCCGAACCTGGTCTCGACGCTCGGTGCCTTCGTCATCGCTCTCGCACTTGCTCTCTTCGTCCTGAACGGCGTCGTGTCGCTTTACCGGGGAGCCGTCGCGGGACCCAACCCCTGGGACGCGGCTGGCCTCGAATGGGCGACCAGTTCGCCTCCGCCCGTCTACAATTTCGAGCATATCCCGGTCGTCGACAGCGACACCCCGCTGTGGGACCGGGAGAACGAGCTCCCGGTCGTCACGGGCCTTAGAGTCGATGACAAGGAAATGCTTCTCACGACTGTTGTCAGTGCAACTCCCGACCTTCGTGAACCCGTCCCGGAACCAAGTCTCTGGCCATTCATCGCCGCCTGCGCGGTCGGGATCGTCTTTGCGGCATCGATCTTCTCGCCCTGGGCAGTCCCGTTCGGTCTTATTCCCTGCGCCATCGCACTGATCGCCTGGTTCTGGCCCAAGGACATGAAGCGCAAGCCGGAGCCCGTAATCACATGATTCTCGAGCCGCGCTTCACCGACGACGTTTCGGGCCTTCCGACCGCCAAGTTCGGGCCGAGCAGCCTCACCTGGTGGGGAGTCATCGGCTACATGGTCATCGAAGGCGTTGGCTTCGCCCTCGCCTTTGCGGTCTATTTCTTCCTGATGAGCCATGAGCAGGGCTGGCCCCCGGAAGGGCGCGCTCCGCCTGACATCCTCGCCGGCACGATCTTCACGATCGTCATCCTCTTGAGCGAAATCCCGAACACGATGGTCAAGAAGGCCGCGGAGGAAGGCGACGTTCGGCGAATGCGCCTTCTGCTTCCGCTGATGGTGGCTGTGGGAGCCCTCCTCCTCATCATCCGCGGCTTTGAATTCAACAGCTTGAACTGCCGGTGGTACGACAACGCCTACGCGTCCATCATCTGGACGATCCTGATCCTCCACGCAGCCCATCTCGGCACCGACTGGATGGACACGATCGTGATCTGGGCGCTGATCATGACTCCGTTCGGTTACGAGCGACGCCGGCAGGTCGATGTCGACGAAAACAGCCTCTACTGGCGTTATGTCTGGCTGCTCTGGATCCCGGTCTACGTCATGATCTACTGGGTGCCGAGGCTATGAAGACGGACCGGGCACTGGACCGCTTCATGCCCTGGGCGGGGCTTGCGCTCGGCACTCTCGGGGCCGGCCTCGCTCACCAGATCGGCGCCGATTCGACGTTCCAGGACTGCAGCTTCTCGAGCCCCTTGATCGTCATCCTTGCGGCGATCCTCGGGCTCGCGCTCGTCATCGCCGGTGCGTTGGGATCCTGGCGCGTGTACGCGGCAGGAGGCGAGCCTCCTGTGCGAAAGTTCATCGCGACAGTATCGCTCATGTCCTGCGCTCTTTTCGCGCTCGCGATCGCCCTTCCCGTCGCCGCCTCGCTCATCATCCCGAGATGCTGGGAATGAAACGCCTTGCTGCCCTTGCGCTCGCGCTCGTCGCCACGCCGGCCCTTGCTCACGGCAATCGCGAAGGTCCGGCCGGCTGGACCCTCGATCCGCTCCTTAGCGTTCCTCTCGGACTTTCGCTTCTCGTCTATGTCATCGGTTGGGTTCGGCTCTCCGATCGAGCCTCCGCGAGGGTCAAGCCTTGGCCCTTCCTTCTTGGATGGCTCGTCCTCGCGCTTGCACTCACTTCACCGATTCACGAGGCCGGGGAGCGGAGCTTTACAATGCACATGATCGAGCATGAACTCATCATGCTCGTCTCCACGTTCCTGCTCGCGTCCTCCGGCGCAGGCGGAGTGCTGGCATGGGGCCTTCCGCGCCCACTCAGGCGCTCGCTCGGAGGGGCTTGGAGCCTGCCGCTGAGGTCCTTGTGGAAGCGGCTGACCGAGCCGATCACTGCAACCCTTGTCCAGGCCGTCGTGATGTGGGTGTGGCATGCGCCGCCGCTCTTCGACCGGGCGCTCGACAGCTTCGGCTGGCACGTTGCCCAGCATGCCTGCTTTTTCGCAAGCTCGCTCCTTTTCTGGTGGGCCATGCTTCACCCGCGAGAGCGGGGCTCGGGTTATGGCCTTTCCGCGGCATGCCTCTTCGTCACCTCGCTGATCGGAGGTGCGCTCGGCGCTCTCATGAGCTTGTCGTCGAGCCCGTGGTACGCCGACTATGCGGCGATGGGGATGACAGGGATCGGGCTCGACCCAATCGACGACCAACGTCTCGCCGGCCTTATCATGTGGATCCCGGGCGGCCTCGTCCACGCAGCCGCGGCGCTGGCCCTCGCTTACAAATGGCTGAAAGCCTCGGAGGTGGAGAATGCCGCGCTCAATCTCCACTAAGGCCGTCCTCGCCATCATCGCGGGCATGATCGTCATCATGGCTCTCGCCGGGATTGCCTACGAATATGCCCACCAGAGGACCAGGCTGCGCGAGCATGCCGCGGCGATCGTGGGCGGAGACCCGAGGCGCGGCGAGGCCATGTTCATCCAATATGGCTGCGGCAGCTGCCACGCGCTGAAGAACGTCCGCACCGCGACCGGGATGGTCGGGCCACCGCTCGATGGAATCGCGCTTCGAACGATCGTTGCGGGACATCTCGCGAACAACCCGGCGAACATGCAGATTTGGATCCGGGATCCGCAACATGTCTCTCCGGGAACGGCGATGCCCGACCTCAACGTCGGCGAAGCCGATGCGCGCGACATCACGGCGTTCCTCTACACCCGCGCGAAATAATCCTAGCGAAGGCGGACCCCGATCCAGAGGGTCCGAGGGGTCGCGCGCTCGACCGATCCGTCGCCGTTGATTCCGGCGACGACGAGCGCATTGGCGATGTTCTCGCCGCGAGCGACAAGCTCGACATGTCTTGCGAGCGGCCAGGAGGCATAGACATCGAGCGTCGTCGCGGGCTTCAGAAGGTCCGTGTTGAGGTCGTCGTCGAACTGGGCTCCGACATGGCGGACGACGATCCGGGCCCCCTTCCCTCCGCTCTCCCAGCCCAGGCCCAGGGTCGCCATGAAGCTCGGGGTTTGCGCAGGCCTCAGCCCGTCAAGAGGGCTCGCCTTGCCGTTTGCCGCCAGTCGCGCCCGATTGATGCTCGCTCCGGCACGAAGCGACCATGGACCATCGCTCCACTCGGCCGACGCTTCGATCCCTCGCACATCGAGAGCCCTGACGTTCTGCCGCTGAAGATAGGATCCGCCCGCTGGAACGAAGCCGACACCAGGAAAAGTGCCGGGGCCACGGCCGAGTGTCACATTGGCGATGGCGTCCTTCAGCCGGTTGGTGAAGCCGGTGAGCGACAAGATGAACGGCCCGGTCCGATAATCGACACCCGCCTCCGCTCCTGCCAGCCGCTCCGGCAAAAGGTCGGGATTTGCGGCCGTCGCATCGGCTCCCACCCGAAACGGCCGGAACAGCTCGTTCAAGGTCGGCATCCGCCATCCAAGATAGGCGGCCGAGCGCAGCTCAAGCCCTCGGCCGAGTGGGACCACGATCCCTCCGCGCGCCGTTGGGAGCCAGCCGCTGCGCGACGGATCGTGGCTGTCGGTGAGGACGTTGCCCGTTGCGATCATTTCTTCGAAGAGGTGCCCGTTCCTGATGCTCCAATGATCAATCCGCGCACCCCCCGTCAGCATCGCCGGTCCAAGGTCGGCACTGGCTTCGGCAAAGGCCCCGATCGTCAAGCTGTCGCCGCCAGCGCGCCGGTGGCGGGTGGGATCGCTATCGACGTACGAAAAGAATTCCCGGGATTCGCCGCTGGTCCTCCTCGAATCCGCGCCCAGCCGCAGCTCAACCCCCCGCGGCATCGGCGGCCTGACCTCGACGCTCCCGCCGATCCCGTTCGAGGGAACCGAATATTGAAGTGACACGCGGTTCGCCTGAGTGCGCCCCGAGGTGACACTCGCGAAGCTGCTCATGAGGTTGCGCCACTGCCAATAACCAAGCAGGCTCCATTCCCAGGAACCACGGCTCACCAGTCGAACCGACGCGTCTGCGCCATTCGTGCGGTTCTTCGTGAACCTGGTCCCTCGAGTGCGCTGGTCGTGGAAACCATCGAGGCTGGCCTGGATCTCCATCTCCTTTCCAAGGGGAGCGACCCAGCGCCCCCGCCCGCTCCATTGGCGGTAGGGCGCTGGCTCATCCGCCGGACCTCGCGTCGCCGCGGTCACGGGAATGAAGCCGTCGCTTCGTTCGCCACGCGCCGAAAGGCTCAGCACGCCCTCTCCCGCCGGGATCCCGAGCCGACCACTCGCCTCGAGGGACTCGCGGCTCCCGCCGTCGAATTCCCCAGCGCGGCCTCGATCGGAACGGCTGGTAAGCTCGATGGTCCCGGCGAGCGCACCAGGGCCGTTGGCAACGCTCCCACCGCCCCGAACCACGCGGATTTCGGCGAGTTCCTGGGGGTCATATGCGGGCCAGTTGACCCAGCCGCCGAAGGGATCGGCCTGGGGTACACCGTCGAGAACGAGAAGCGCCCGGCTCGACGCATTGCCGCCGAGGGCACGCAAGGTCACGCCCTGGCTGGTCGGATGGCCGCTCCTTGAATCGGAACGGCGGAAAAGCTCGATCCCTGGCACGTCCTTGAGGAGCTGGTCGAGTTCGTGGCTCGGCGATTGCTCGATCTCGCGCCGCGATATCGTCTGGACGCCGTAGACGCGCTCCGACTTCGCCTCGGGCAAGGCCTTTCCAGTGATCACGATCGCCGCTTCAGGCGGTTGCGGCGGAAGCGCCTGGGGCACGGCTAGAGGATGTCGTAGAGCGTCGCTGCAACGGTTATGAGCGACGTCGCAGCGACAGCAAGAAGGGCGAAGGGCGCCCACCAGGGCCACGACAAACTGTGGGTCTCTTCCTGTTCCGGCATCGCCCCGGACAATGCCCGAAATCCCCCACGGCTCCCAAATTAATTGAGGCGCAACCGACAAGCAAAAACGCTGAAAGAATAAACAAGGTTAAATTTCTGTTGCCGCAGGCGACCTAAATTGCTCTAAATTCTATAGAGTCTTCAAACGACTCGACATTTCTCTAACGGGGAGGGGGCGCCCCGGTGAAGATTGTTCGCATACCAGGGCAGCCGCGCGCGCGCTTCAACCGGCGCGGAGTTGCGCATCTGCTTGCTTCGACGCTGTGTCTCGCTGCGCCCGGACCGGCGCTCGCGCAGGTTGCTCCTCGTCCGCTTCCACCGACACGCGAGGAAGTTACCCGGCCGAACACTCCCGTTCCAAACCTCCGAGGCCCAAGGCTCGAGGTCGAGGGCGGCGTCGAACGCGCCCCTTGCGCCCTCGACGGCGCCCAGTTCCAGTCGATCCACTTCGTTCTTCGCGGAGCCGAGTTCGACGGCCTTCAGGGGATGGCAGCCGACGAGCTTTCGAGCGCTTATGCGCCCTATGTCGGGAAGGACGTCCCGATCTCGATCGTGTGCGAAATCCGCGATCGCGCGGGAACGATCCTTCGAAACTCGGGCTACATCGCGGCGGTCCAGGTTCCCGAGCAGCAGATCACCGACGGAACCATCCATTTCCGGGTCCTGATGGCGCATTTGACGCAGGTCCGAGTGCGCGGCGATGCGAGCGGCGCCGAGAAGATCATCGCGAGCTACCTCAACCAGCTCACCAAGGAGCCGGTGTTCAACCGCTTCGAAGCCGAGCGCTACCTGCTGCTCGCGAGCGACCTTCCCGGTTATACCGTGAGGCTGACGCTTCGCCCTGCCGGGACCAATCCAGGCGATGTCCTTGGCGACGTCACTGTCCAGCACACCCGGGCCTACGTCGACTTCAATGTCGAGAACGGCGGTTCCAAGGAGCTCGGACGCTGGGGCGGCCTTGTCCGCGGCGAGGCCTTCGGACTGACCGGGCTCGGCGACCGAACGATCCTCTCGGTCTTCAGCACTGCCGATTTTCACGAGCAGCAGACGATCCAGCTCGCGCACGATTTCCGGCTCGGCCCCGAAGGCCTCAGCATCGGCGACAGCTTCACCTACGCCTGGGCCAAGCCCTCGGTGCCCAATTCGCACGTCCTTGCAAGGACCCTGCTCAATACGTTTGAAGTCGCCTACCCGCTGGTGCGGCGGCAGGCGCAGACGGTCCGGGCGTCTGCCGGGATCGACTATGTCAACCAGGACGTGAGGCTCGATGGCCTGAAGCTCACCCGCGATCGCCTTCGCGTCGGTTTCGTGAAGCTCGGATTCGATGCGCAGGCGATCGATTCGAGCGGCTTTCTCATCACCGAGCCGAGGTGGCGCTTCGCGAACTTGCTGGAGCTTCGCCAGGGCATGCACATCCTTGACGCGACTCCAGATTGCGGACGTCTCGGCACGCACTGCCTTGGGCCGGGCGAGGTTCCTCCAAGCCGCCTCGAGGGCCAGTCGGACGCGACCGTTCTGCGCTACACCGGCTACGGCGAGTTTCGTCCGATCCCGAAGGTCACGTTGGCGCTCGGAGCGCGCTTCCAATATTCAGGAAAACCGCTCCTGAGCTTCGAAGAATTCTCGGCAGGCAATTACACCGTCGGCCGCGGCTACGATCCCGGAGTCCTCCTCGGCGACAAGGGCTTTGGGACCCAGGCCGAAATCCGCTTCGGGACGAGCACCCCGCCGAGCGCTCACAAGGCCGCAATCGAAGGCTATGCCTTCTGGGACCACGCTTCGGTCAGCAATCATGACAAGCTCTTTGTCGTCAAGCAGCCCAACCACCTCGATTCGGTGGGCGGCGGCGCACGTGTGAACTTCGACAGGTTCGCACTCGATGCCGCGCTCGCGGTCCCGCTGACGCGCGTCGGGATCGACGAGAGAAAGCCCGATCCGCGCTTCCTCATCTCGCTCACAACCCGCCTCTGGCCCTGGAGCTTCCGATGATCAGTTCTGCACGGCCCGCGTACCGGTCAATCCGCAAGAAGCTGCTTATTTCCTGCGCGAGCGTCGCGATCGCGACCGCCGCCGTCACTCCGCAAAAGCTGCGCGCGCAGTCGGCGGGCGCATTCCAGGGGACCCCGAGCACCGTTTCGGGAACGGTGGATTACAGCCGTGGAGCCGGGACCGAGACCATCACCGTCAGCAGCCCGACCGCAACGATCAACTGGTCCCCCTACGATAACGAGACGGCAACCGCGAACCCGATCGACTTCCTTCCCAAGGACAACGTCGCGACCTTCACAAGCTCTTCGGGCGTTCTCGACTATACGGTCCTCAATCGCATCGTGCCCCTCGATCCGAGCCGTGCGATCGAGCTCAACGGAACGGTCCTCTCGACGCTCCAGGGGACGAGCCAGACGGGCGGGAGGATATGGTTCTACAGCCCCGGCGGTATCCTGATCGGCTCGACTGCTGTGTTCGACGTCGGAAGCCTCCTTCTCACCACTGCCGACCCCGGCAGCTGGGACCCGACTTCCGGCGGTTTTACCGGAAGCTTCGGCGAGGGCGGGGAAGTCAATCCAGCCTCGCCCGGTTCAAAGATCCAGATTGCGGCAGGAGCTCAGCTCAAGGCCCTCGAGAAGGACAGTTACATCACGCTCATCGCCCCGCGCATCGAACAGGGCGGCACCGTGCTGGTCAACGGTTCGGCTGCGTACATGGCGGGCGAAGCCATGACGATGACATTCTCGCAAGGCCTGTTCGACGTCCAGGTCGACGTCGGCACCGACGACCCGAATGGAATCGTCCACACCGGGACCACGGGCGGACCCGCCAACCAGGTCGTTGCCGACAATCACCGGATCTACATGGCCGCGGTTCCCAAGAACCAGGCACTCACCATGCTCCTTGGCGGGAACGTCGGCTTCGACGAGGCGGTGAGCGCCGATGTCGAGAATGGGCAGATCAAGCTGTCGGCGGGCTGGAGCCCGTTCGTCGACGGGACCAACGAGGGCTATCAAACCTTCGACACGCAGAGCTTTGCAGCGCTCACCATCACCGGCGGCAATTTCACCTCCTTTGTCGACGCTCTTGCCAACAGCGACGTCAATGCGCGCACTATTGACGGGCCGCTGAGCTTTACGGGAGACGTCAATCTCTCCTCCTTTAACGGCTCGGTGTTCCTCTCGGCGTTCGAGGGCCAGACGCTGAGCGTCGGAGGAAATGCCTTCCTCAGCGCCAATGGCAAGAACGGCGGCCAGGCGACGATGAGCGCCACCAGCGGTGGCAAGATCGACATCGTGGGCACGGCCTTCCTCTACGCCGCGGCGGCCGGCGATATCGGTGACGCCTACGCCACGGACACGTTCGGCGGCAGCATCAACGTCGAAGCCGATGGCGGAGATATCTCGACCGGAAGCCTGATCCTCAATGCGAACGCTGTTGGCCTTGACGGCAACTCGGACTTTGCCGCGGGCAACGGCTACGGCGGAACGATCGACATCTGGGCCGATTCGGGCGGCTCCATCACCACCGGAAGCCTCTCAGCCTCTGCCGATGGCAGGGGCGGGAACATGCTCAATCCAAGCACCCTCGGCGGCAATGGCTGGGGCGGAAGCATCTACATGTGGGTCGGGGACGGTTCGATCACCGCCGGGACCGCGGACTTTTCCGCAAGCGGCTATGGCGGAAGCTGGGATGGCACCGGCAGTCCCACGATTGCGCAGGGCGGCGAAGGTTTCGGAGGCTACATCAGCCTTTACAATTATGGGCCCGGATCGATCACCTTCTCCGGGACCACGAACCTCATCGCCGACGGGATCGGTGGTGACGGCCAGTCGGGCGGCGCCGGGCATGGCGGTTCGGCCGACATCACCGTCTACGACGGAACGATGGCGCTTGGTCCTTCGACCTACATGTCAGCTAGCGGCTGGGGCGGTTCGGCGACGGTCGGCTTTGGCGGCGCAGGCGGCGATGCAACCGGCGGCGCGGCAAGCATCGACATCCTTTCCGATCCCGGAAACTTCGAGGTGCCCGCGACATCGGGCACGCTCACGGGCGGCGATGTCATCGTGGCCGCGACTGCGACAGGTGGCACCGGAGGCGCCGGCAACGGCGACAATATCGCGGCTGGCGCGGGGGGTAATGCCGAAGGCGGAGTGGGTTGCGGCGAGTGCGGAACCTCCGCCGCCACGATCATGGTCGACGGCACCGCGACCCTGGCCCTCGCATCGGTCACCGTAAACGCCAACGCGATTGGGGGTGAAGGCGGAGCCGGACTTGGCGGCCAGGCGGGTGGCGCTGGAGGAAGCGCCGTCGGCGGGTTCGCGTCGGTCATTTACTCGGACAACGCCGCGGCGGGAACGGGTTCCGGCAGCATGTCCTTCGAGGACCTTTATGTTGGAGCGCGCGGGACCGGCGGCGCGGGAGGATCAAGCGACACCGGGACGGCGGGCGATGGCGGAATGGGCACCGGCGGCTTCGCTTTGCTCGAAGGCCTCGCTGGAACCCTCGAGGTCACCGGCAGCAATCTTACGATCGATGCTTCGGGCTGGGGCGGCGATGGAGGCAATGGCGGTGAAGGCGACGGCGGCTTCGCCTGGGGCCTCTTCGACGGATCCCTCGACGCGCAGTTCGTGAACTTCGACGCCAGCGGCACCGGCGGCGAAGGCAGCAGCGGCAACGGCGGCACGGGTTCCGGCGGCTTTGCCCAGCTGCAGATCGAGGGCGGCACGATCACCGGCGGCGGAGTTTCCGTGACCGCCTCGGGATATGGCGGCTCGGGCCTGGTGAGGGGCGGCGACGGCGAGGGCGGGTCTGCGATCGTTGCCTTCAGCACCAGCGAAGCCGCGAGCTTTGGCGGCGCTCTCGACCTCACAGACTTCGTCGTGGTCAATGCGAGCGGCGTCGGCGGGACGGGGCTCATCAACCCAGCCGGCGCTGGTGGCGCCGGCGGCGACGGCTACGGAGGCGCGGCTCAGTTCTTCACCACCGACTTCCTGCAGCCCAACGCGACGATCAGCGTCGATGTGGGTGGAATCAGCGTCGGGGCCAACGGCAATGGCGGCTCGGGCGGGAACGGCGTCACCGGCGGCGACGGAGGTCTTGGCTTTGGTGGCTCGGCGTTGACCTCGCTCTACGGCGGAACGATCAGCGCCCCCTCGATTTCCTCGAATGCCGCGGGATCCGGCGGCGCGGGTGGCGCCGGTTCGGACGGCGTTGGTGGAACCGGGGGCGCCGGCACCGGCGGCTACGCGGAAGTCGATATCGGAACAGTCGTCGCGGGAGACGTCACCTCCTTTGCCTGGGCATTCGGCGGGCAAGGCGGCGCCGGGACGATCGTCGGCAACGGCGGCGCGGCTCAGGGCGGCACCGCCTATCTCAATATCTTCACGGATGGCGAGCTCGATGGCGCGGCCAACCTAAACACGTGGGGCGTCGGCGGGGCAGGCGGGAACGGCGGCGAAGGCCGAGGCGGCGATGCCGAGGTCCTCGTCCAGGGATCACTTCTTGCTCCGGTCGTGAGCATCAACGGCGGCGGTTCGGGGGGCATTGGAAGCACCGGTAACGGTGGCTATTCGGCGGGAGGAATAGCGAATCTTCTGATCGACGGCGGTTCGGTCGATGTCACCGGCGATCTCTTCGTCGGCGCCAACGCCAATATCGACTTCAACAACGATCAGATCCTCGATGGCGGCGCAGGCGCAGTCAACGGCGGCGATTCCGACGGCGGCTCCGCCAAGATCCAAATCCTCTCGACGGGCGGCTCACTCACGGTTGGTGGCAACACGTCGGTGGTCGCTCGCGGACCTGGTGGCGCCGGCGGTCCCGATGGCGACGGATCGGGCGGCCACGGCGGCGCCGGCCGCGGCGGCGATGCATCCTTCATCGTCGATACCGCGTGCAGCACCGAGTGCGCCGCAAGCGTCGACGTCCAGGATCTCTTCGTGAACGCCAATGGCTTTGGCGGGCTCGGCGGAAATTCCACGGTAGGCGGGCGTGGCGGGGACGGCTTCGGCGGAACGACCAACATCGAGATCAACTCGGGTACGTTCACCGCGCGCGATATCGGCGAAAATGCCCAGGGGACCGGAGGCAATGGCGGCACCGGATCGGATGGACTTGGAGGCGACGGCGGGACGGGCGAGGGAGGAGTTTCCCATCTCACCGTATCTGGCGATCTTCAGGCGGCATCCTATGGCGGCCACGCCCACGGGACCGGCGGAAATGGTGGAACCGGCACCTCGGGAGCCGGTGATGGCGGCAATGGCTTTGGCGGTCAGATTTACAGCGACATCCTCAGCGGCGGCTCGGTTGACATCGTCGGCGGCGGCGACCCCTCGTTCGCGGGAATTTTCATCATCAGCGCGGCCGGAATCGGAGGAAACGGGTTCAACGGTGGCAACGGCTCGGGCGGCCAGTCCGAGCTCAATGTCGACGGTTCGCTCAACGTTTCAGGCTTGTTGCAGGTAAGCGGACGATCCTTCGGAGGCACCGGCTCAGGGGGGAATGGCGGCGACGCCAACGGCAGCGAAGGGTCCGGGACCCTCAATATCAGCGGTTCGGTCGAAGCGGCGAGGATCTTCGTCGCCGCGGACGCGACCGGCGGCAATGGCTCAGTCAATGGCGGCAGCGCCACCGGCGGCTCGGCAAACGTCAACGTCGACGGGGGAACGCTCGACCTCACGGACTTTGGGAGCCAGGTGGATACCGACGCGACGTCGGGCACCGCTGGAACGGGAACCACGGGATCCGCGACTGCAGGCAATTCCTCGGCAGCGGCGTTCAACGGCGGGAACATCACGGCGCTGAGCCTCATCGTCGACGCGGTTGGCGACGTCGGAACGGGCTCCGTCCGGATCAGCGCGGGAAGCGACTGTGACTGCGCCTTGGGTTCGATCAATGCGACCGATCTCAGCCTCTTCTCGAGCAACACGATCAACGTCCCCCTGATCGGGACCGACATCACCGTCAGCGGACGGCTTTCGGTGGAATCGGACCTCGACATCATTTTCTCGGACGTGACTGCCGGGACCTTTGCGTTCGATGCTGGCGGCGACGTCACCGGGAACGACATCATCGTTGCAGACCATGTCGACGGCAGTGCCGATGGCGCAGTGACGCTCGGCAACATCACTGTCGGACCAGGACTACCGGCCAACCCCGACGATTTCTCGGTGGGCATCACCGCGGGCACTTCGATCACGGTCGGGGACGTCAGCGGCGCGGGCAACGTTGGTTTTGCAACGCTCGGGTCGCTGACGACGGGCGATATCAGTGCCGGCGACCTGTTCATGGCCCTTGTCGGTGGAGACGTCAGTCTCGGCTCGGTCACGACCTCTGCCCTCGGCGAAGTCTACATCGGCGACGTGTCGATGTTCTTCGATGCGGGCGGACCGGACAATTTCGATGCAAGCCTTGTCCTTGCCCAGAACCCCGTCATGACCGGTGGTTCGATCACGATCAACGGCTCGGTCGACACGGGCATCATGCAAGGGGCTGCGGGGAGCGACTTTACGGTCCATGACGTGACTGCAAGCCAGTCAGTCGACCTCACTGCGGGCAACCTTGCGGACTTTGAAGGGACCGTATCGGCGCCGACCATCACGGTTACGTCCGGTGACATCAACGTCGCATCGGGTGCATCGCTCGGGGTGCTTGGAGTGACGGACCTGCTGACCCTCAACGCGGTCAGCGACCAGTCGGTCATCATTGGGGAAAGCGGGATTACCCCGGCGCCCGGTCAATACGAGCTGAACGAAGCCGGCGAGATCGAGGCGGCCAATCTCGTCTTCAACGCCTTCGGTGTGGACGGCGGGACTGCGCCCGACATCGAGATCTACGATGGCGTTCTCGAAGGCAGCCTCACGCCGGGCGGGGGCTTGGCGAGCGTCACCGTCAACACTTCGAGCTCGATCCTCGTTCTTGGCTCGGTCGAATATCTCGATGCGGCAGCCTCGGACGTCCTCAGTCTCAATGCGGGCGAGCGGATCGAGGTCATTACCGATGCGGGCGGAAGCATCACCATGACCGATGCGACCGGTGATCCGTCGGGGACGCTGAATCTCACCGCCCACGACATCTGGGTCGCCGACCAGGCCGTCATCGACCAGCTTGAAATCGATCCCAATTATGCGGGCCGGGACACCGATCTCGCGACGAATTCCGGCACCGAGAACGACGCCGGTTATCTCGTGGCAGGCGGGATCGCGGTCGACCTGCTCGGAAGCAGCTTCCTCGTCCAGAACACCGGCAACAATAGCGACACCCTCGCCGGCCTTACGGTCGGTGACGGCGGGCTGACCATCGTCAACGAGGGCACCGAACCAGCGACTGTCATCGCATTTGGCAGGGCCGTCTCCGACGGCGTGGTCACTGGCGGCGAAGAGTTTGCAGCACTCGTACAGCCAAGCGGAACGTTCACCACCGATTCGACAGTGAACAATTGTCCGCTCGGCGGATGCTCGACGCCAACGCCGACTCCGACGCC
>DASZYL010000104.1:0-3882 GCA_035545385.1 Sphingomicrobium sp.
ATGGCGATCGGCGCCCTCCAGGCGCTCCGGAACGCCCGGATCGGGGTCCCGGCCGACGTCGCCGTCGTCGGTTTCGACGACATTCCGCTCGCGCGCCATCTCGGGCTCACCACGGTGCGGGTGCGAATCGCCGAGCTCGGCGAGCGCGCGCTTTCAAGGCTGCTGGCGTCGATGGCGAAGACCGACGCTGGCGGCGAAGAGCTCCATGCGCCCGAGCTGGTCGTCAGGAACACCTCCTCGCTGATGAGCCCCGAATGATCCTCACGCGCCGAACCCTCCTCCAGGGATCCTCGCTGCTCCTGGGAGCGGCGCTCATCCCGGCGCCGGCACGAGCGGCGTTGCAATCGGGGGGCCGGGCGCTTCCTCCTTTCTACTCGGACATCGAGGAACGGACCTTCCGCTGGTTCTTCGATACCGTGAACCGGAAGAATGGCCTCGTGCCCGACCGCTGGCCGAGCCCAAGCTTCTCGAGCATCGCCGCGGTCGGCTTTGCCCTTCCCGCTTACGCGATCGGGGCCGAGCGCGGCTGGTGCAGCAGGTCAGAGGCGCGGGACATCACGCTCACCACGCTCCGCTTCTTCTGGAATGCGCCGCAGGGGCCCGAACCTGCCGGAAAAGCCGGCTACAAGGGCTTTTTCTACCATTTCCTCGACATGGAAGAGGGAGTTCGCTTCCGCGACGTCGAGCTCTCCACCGTCGATACGACCATCCTTCTCATGGGCGCGCTCTTTTCCGGCCAGTATTTCGACCGGGACGAGCCGGCCGAGCGCGAGATCCGGAAGCTCTCGAACGCCCTTTACGAACGCGCCGACTGGAACTTCTTCAGGTCCGACGGGCGCAAGCCGATCTCGATGGGCTGGCATCCTGGCGACGGGCTCATCCCCGCCAACTGGGTCGGCTTCAACGAGGGCATGTTCGTCAACATCCTCGCGCTCGGTTCGCCAACCCACCCGGGCCCGGACGATCTGTGGCAACAGTGGACCGCCAATTACGGTAAGTTCTGGCGAGGCGAGGGCGCGAGCCGGAGGATCGCCTTCGCTCCGCTCTTCGGGCACCAGTACAGCCACATGTTCATCGACTTCAGGGGCATTCGCGACGCGGTGATGCGCGACGCGGGCTTCGATTATTTCGAGAACAGCCGGCGAGAGACTTACGCGAGCCGCGCCTATTGCACGGCCAACCCGATGGGCTGGCGCGGATATTCGGACCGCGTCTGGGGCCTTACCGCATGCGACGGCCCGGGCGATTTCAAGCTGCCCTACAAGGGCGAGACCCGGTCCTTCCACGGCTATGCCGCGCGCGGTCCCGTGGATGAGCCCGACGGTCTCGACGACGGCACGATCGCACCGACAGCAGCGCTCGGTTCGCTCCCTTTCGCACCCGAGATCGTGATCCCGTGCGCCGAGGCCCTGAGGAAGCAGCCGGGGCTCTTCGACCGTTACGGCTTCAAGGACAGCTTCAATCCGAGCTTCACCTATACCGGCATCAAGGTCGCGACCGGCAGTGTGGATCCGGTGCATGGCTGGGTCGCGAAGGACTATCTTGGAATCGACCAGGGGCCGATCCTTCTCCAGGCGGCAAACTACCGCGACGACTTTCTGTGGCGCCACATGCGAAAGGTCCCGGCGATCCGGCGCGGGCTCGAACGCGCCGTTTTTACCGGCGGGTGGCTCGCTTCCGGACAGGGAGAACGCGGCTGAGCTTCGAAACTCCGGTCTCGTTGAACGCTTCGATCGCGACATAATAAGGAACGCCGGCGTTCAGCGAACGGATGTCCTTGGAAAGCGTCGGCCCATCGCCCAGTTCATCCGCCCAGAGCTGGTAGGTGAGGGTCAGCCGGTCGGGCCTGACCCCGTAGCGGATGTTATAGCCGAGCGCGCCCCTGACCTTCGACCAGCGGATCGTCGCGTCGCGCTCGTCGACGTGCCGGGTCGCGGCGACGCCCTGCGGCTGTCCGGGAGCTTCGCCCTTCGCGTTCCCGAACACCCTCAAGTCGCTGATCGCGAGGTTCGCAGCGCCGACGTGCCCATGGACGTAGCGGATGAAACGCGCCTCGACGGGGGAGTCCAGCTCGAAATAGGCGTTGGGCCGGTCGCGCCGCGGAGGCTCGGTGCGCGCCACCTCCTGCCAATGTTGCCCGTCCCTCGACGCCTCGATGGTGAATTGCGTGTAGATGTCGGGAGCGTCGGCGAAGCGGTTCGACCTGTAGTCGGCGAAATTGACCTGGACGGCGCGCACCAGGTCGACCTTTCCAAGATCCACTGTCAGCGTCTGGCCGGGCTCGTTCCTCGAAGCGACCCAGAAGGTCCTCGGGTTTTCGTCGGTGATCCGCGAAGCTGCAAATTCCCCCATCGTCGAGGACGCGCTCGCCGGCTTCCTGTACGAGAGCAGCATCCAGCCCGTGAACAGGCTGTCGGGATCTTCGATCTTCTTCGTCGGGGCCCATTGCGGGAAATCCGCGAACCGCGATGACGCCCACATCTGGCCGTCGGCCTCGAATTTCACGGGCAGCATGTCGATGCGCCGCTCGAACTTCCAATTGTTCCCGATCCAGGGCGTTCCGGTATTCCACCAGTTGCCGTAGCGATCCTGGAAGGTCGAGCCGTGGCCAGCGCCCTGGACGAAACCCCCCGGCTTGTAGGCGACGGGATTGTAGGGGGCGTAGGTGAACGGCCCGAGCGGCGAGGACGAAACATAGGTCCCGTTCGCATAGGCATTATATTCGGTCCCTGGCGCCCCGTACTGGAGATAGTAGCGCCCGCCGACCTTGGTCATCCAGGCTCCCTCGACAAAGGGGTCGATGTGCGTTCCATCGGGCAGGCAGCCGCAATGGTCCTGCCCGAACCGCTCCCAGCCATGCTCCTTCGGATGGAGGCTGAGGAGCGACAGGGGCTTCGTCTGGTAGATGAATTTCCCGTCCGAGAACGCGACCTTCTGCCCGTAGATCGGGAAGACGTTCGAGGAATCCCAATAGAGGTACCATTGCCCGTCATCGTCCTTGAACAGGCCCGGGTCCCATGGCCCCGGAGGGACCTCGCCCGGCTTCATCTGGTCGGCGGGCTTGTCGACGGCGCCGGGAAGCTCGGGCATCTGGCGAACGAGGAAGTCGAGCTTGCCGGTTTCCGGGGCCGTCGTGACGAGGATCGAACCCGGCCTCGTGAACGACATGGAAGGCATGAGGATGAGGCGGTTCCCGTCGACCCAGGCGGCAGGCGCGACAATTCCTCCGAACGCCCATCGGCTCGGGGTCACGAACGTCCAGTGGATGAGGTCATTCGAGCGCCAGTAGCCGTCGGCCAGCGTCAGGAAGAGATAGTAGGTGCCGTGATAATTGACGATCGCGGGATCGGCAGCGGTGCGATAGGAAACGCCCTCGTTGATCTGCTCGAAATTGTACCGGTAGTCGATGTCGAGCGGGTTGATGTACGTCCGCTGCCCGGCCTCGACGCCGCTTGCGATGGCCAATGCCGAGACGGCGAGGAACAGCCTTTTCCAACGCATCTTTCAAAAATCACCTTTCTAGTGGCCAAGGACGAAGAGGTTCGCCGTCAGCCGGCCTTTTTGGGGATCGGCGCTCAATGCCATTCCCTCGGGGATGATGCCCGAATGAAGCAGGCTCCCCTGGTAGATGACGAGGCGGTCGGGCACGGCCTCGACCGCGCCGATCTCCTCGAAAAAGTCGTTCGAGCCCGTGATGTACCCGGACGTTGAAGGAAGCCGGGCGCCATCGGCTCTCGCCGTCGCGACGAACTGATCGACGTTCGCGTCGGTCACGCGCTCGATTCCGGTGGAGCGCTGGCGGTAGAAGGCGGTGCCGGATCCCTCCGGCACGCGAAGATAGTGAAGAAGCGCGAGATGCTTCTGGTCGGTCGTGTCGAAGTG
>DASZYL010000105.1:0-3875 GCA_035545385.1 Sphingomicrobium sp.
AAACGACCACCGAGGTGATCTCGGATGGCACGCCCGAGACGTCGACGATCGAGATCGGGCGGCCCTGGCTCGGAAGGCGGAACAGCTTGGCGATGAGTCCGGGCATCGAATCGGAGACGAGCATCCCCGAGAACATGAAGGTGTAGCGCGGGTCCGAGCGCAGCTCCTCGATCTTCGTCTTCAGCCGCTGGAACGGAAGCGAATCGCCGGCGCGATCGAGCTTTCCCATCTCGTTGACGAGGATCGTGTGGAGATCGGTCAGGAGATAGGGGATGGGACTGTCCACGGTCACCTTGCCGAACTGGCTGAGGTCCTTGCCCTTGGTGCGTGCGGCGAGAAGGCACTTGGCGAGGATATCCGCGTCGCGCTGCCGCTCGGAGCCGTGGGTCGTCAGGATGACCTCGCAATGCTCCTCGAAGTTCATGAGCCAGTAGGGCAGCTGCAGGTTGTCGACGTTGAACAGTTCGCCACAATTCTTGAAGGCCGCCGAATATTCGCCGTGCGGGTCGATCATCAGGATGTGGCCCTCGGGCGAAAGCTCCGAGATCCGGTGGAGGATGAGCGCGACCGAGGTCGATTTTCCGGTACCGGTCGAGCCGAGCACGGCGAAGTGCTTCGAGAGCATCGGGTCGACATAAAGTGCGCCCCGGATGTCGTCGGTCGGGTAAACGGTGCCGATCTCGATGTTGGGCTCATCGCTCGCCGCGAACACCGAGCGAAGATCTTCGGTCGTCACCGGCATGACTTCGGCGCCCGGAACGGGATAGCGTGTAACGCCGCGCCTGAAGCTGCTCAGCCGGCCGGCGGAATCTCTCGATCCCTCGCCGAGGAAATCGACGTGCGCGACGAGCTCGCCGTCGTCGCTGCCGCGAAGGGTCCGAACGTTCGCGATGAGCCAGGATGAGGCGACGACCATCTTCACCTGGCTGCCGACCTGGCCCGACATCGCCACGGACGGATCGGCGTGGGACTGAAGGGCCATGAGGGCGGCGCCGTTCATCCGGATCTGCGACCCGGAGCCGGCAATCTCGACGACCTCGCCGATCGAGGCGAGTTGCACAGCCGCTGGAGCTTTTGCCGGAGCAGGCGATGTTTCCTCGCTGAAGCTGCTGACTTCGTTGAGAAATTCACGCAGGTTCGGCTGCTCGTCCATTATCGTCGGGCTCCCATATAGATGCAGGCAAAGCCACTTACGCGGGAGCGGTTAAAATTAACTTAGGCCTGCCGCTTTGCCCGCTTCGCCTATCCCGGGGCGGCCGCGAGCGACGAGCCGCCGGCTCGGCGCTTGGCCGCCGCCGATGTTTGCGGTTAGTCTCGCCCGCGCCCGATGCACATCTATCTTCCCATCGCAGGCCAGTCGGTGAACGCCTTGGTCATGATCCTCCTCGGCTTCGGGGTAGGTGTGCTGTCGGGCATGTTCGGAATCGGCGGCGGCTTTTTGACGACGCCGCTCCTCATTTTCTACGGAATCCCCCCGACCGTCGCCGTCGCCTCGGCGACGACCCAGATCACCGGCGCGAGCGTCTCGGGCGCCATGGTCCACATGCGAAGGGGCGGAGTCGACCTCAAGATGGCCCTGGTGATGACGGTGGGCGGCTTCCTCGGCTCGATCGTCGGCGCCGCTCTCTTCCGGATGCTCCAGTCGACCGGCCAGATCGATGTCGTGATCAGCTTCCTCTACGTCCTGATCCTTTCCTGGATCGGCTTCATCATGCTCAAGGACGCGCTCGTCGCCTTGGGGTTCGTCGCACCCAAGGAACGCGAGACGAAGCCGCCCCGGCACAATCGGTGGGTTGCGTCCCTCCCGCTTCGCTGGCGCTTCTACGCTTCGGGTCTCTACATCTCGCCGGTGGCTCCGGTGGCGATCGGCTTCGGGGCGGGCATCATGACGGTGCTGCTCGGCATCGGTGGCGGGTTCATCATCGTCCCTGCAATGATCTACCTGCTCGGGATGCCGGCCCGGGTCGTCATCGGGACCAGCCTTGCGATGGTGCTCTCCGTGAGCGCTGCAACGACCATGGTCCATGCCCTGACGACGCGCTCGGTCGACATCGTCCTTGCCGGCCTCCTCCTCCTTGGCGGAGTGATCGGCGCCCAATATGGCGCGCTTCTGACGCTCAGGATCAAGCCAGACCTGCTGCGCCTCGCGCTCGCCGTCATCATTCTTCTCGTTGGCCTGAGGATGCTCCTGGGCCTCGCCTGGCGTCCCGACGAGATCTTCTCGATCGAATATCTGTGAAACGCCGCCTCGCCATCACCTTTCTCTCATTGCTCGCGCCCCTGCTGATCGCCGCGGGCAAGCCGGTCCTCGTTCCGGACATCTCGGCTCGCCAGGTCCAGATCCGTTACAGTTTCTCGGGCGCCCAGCTGCTTCTGTTCGGCGCGATCGCCTACCCTGATGGGCGAATGCCGAGCCGTCCCGCGGATGTCGCGGTCGTCCTTCGAGGGCCCGTCCAGCCGATCCTCCTGCGCGAGAAGAAGAAGATTGCCGGCATCTGGATGAACGCGGATTCGAGCCGGTTTCGCTCGGCGCCCAGCTATTATGCGGTGGCGTCCTCGCGACCCATCCACGATCTCGTCGATGACCGGACCGCCTCGATCTACGAGCTTGGAATCCACAACCTCCAGCTTTCGCCGGGCGGCGGCTCGCTGCCCGAGCGTGAGCGGCATTTCGAGGCGGGGCTTCTCGACCTTCGCTCGCGCGCCGGCCTTTATTCCGAAAATCCGCACGGCGTCGAAATCACCGACGGAATCCTCTACCGGGCCATCGTCACCATCCCGAGCCAGGTGCCGGTCGGGACCTATACCGCCGAGACCTTCCTCATCGAGCCCAATGCGGTTCCGGGCCGAAGCGGCCGCGTTGTCGCGGTCGCGACGCGCGACATCCAGATCGACAAGTCCGGCTTCGAACGCGACGTGTGGCTCGCTGCCCGACGTTATCGTTTCGCCTACGGCCTCGCCTCGGTCGTCCTCTCGCTGGGGCTCGGCTGGGCTGCCGCGGTCGCGTTCCGGCGGCGTTTCTAGGGCCGGGAACAGCGCGGCACCCGTTGGTAAACTACTGATTTGCTTCGACCCACTGGACGAAAATGTAACTTCGGTTAAACCTCTCGTCGCCGAATCGTCCGCGAGAGGGGTTTTAGCGGACCTGTGGAAAGTTATTCTGGTCGCATTCTCGTCGAGGATGCAGCCGGCGCGCGATTCTATGTTCATGAATATCGTAGCCGGCGTACGTTCCTTCCTGTGAGGCGCTACGTGCTGGATACGGGCGAGCCCGTCCGGCGCGTCGACCGCGAGCGCTTCGCGATCGTTGCCACGGGCGAGAAGCTGACCCGGGTCGAGGGCGACTAAGAGCGAAGTGGCACGATGGGCGGATGCGAGCTAGCGTCCGACCCGCGATGATCCGCGGGCTTCTCCTCGTCATTCTTGCAGCGACTGGCGCGAGCGCTCGGGGCGAGATCCTCTACGCGGGAGGGGCATGGGCGGCGATCGACCGTGGCGGCACCTGCGAGGCTCTTGCGCGCTCCGCGAGGGTCGTCGCCAAGGGCAAGGTCCAGCCCGTCGCCGGCTTCACCTTCTCGCCCGATCGCCGGCGCTGGGGGGAATTCCACGCGAGGCTTCGACGGATGCCCCGCAAGGGCGCCTCGGTCATGCTTCGCGTCGGTAGCCAGCCCTTCCTCCTCGTGTCGCGCGCGAACGAAGCATGGAGCGAAGGGCCGCTCCAGGAACAGGCGATCATCGCTGCGCTTCGAAGCGCCACGAGCATGACCGTCGAATCGAGGGACGCCTCGGGACGGCGCTTCCTCGATGCCTATTCGCTGGAAGGAGCCGCAACCGCGATTGACTCGGCGGCCGCCGCTTGCGCTGGCAAAATCCGC
>DASZYL010000106.1:0-10179 GCA_035545385.1 Sphingomicrobium sp.
GCACCGAATACGACCTCGAGCACATGATGCTTGAGCCGGCACAGCAGCGCAATCTCGAGTTCCGCTATTATCCCTCGGGCCACATGGTCTACCTGAACCCCGAGGCGCTCCACCAGATGCGCGTCGACGTCGAGGGGTTCATCAACCAGAGCCTCGCCGAAGCGGGTTCGCCCGTTCCGCCGGCCCGGGGGGCCCGTCGCGCCCGCTGATTTATCCACAACACAATGTGGTGGTACCTTCGCAGCGCCACCACAAATGGTATCATCGCTCGCAATGGACGAGGAATTCGACGAACGCCCGATCCGGCAGTCGGATGAGCTGAACCTCAGCCTCGACGGCTGGGAGGGGCCCCTCGACCTGCTCCTCAGCCTTGCCCGCGCCCAGAAGGTCGATCTTGCCCAGATCTCGATCCTGCAGCTGGTCGAGCAATATCTCGCCTATCTTGCCGAGGCCCGGGCGCTGAAGCTCGAGATCGCCGCCGATTATCTCGTGATGGCCGCCTGGCTTGCCTACCTCAAATCCTGCCTCCTTCTCCCAAAGGATCCCGAGCAGGACCCGAGTCCCGAGGAGATCGCCTTTCGACTGCAGCAGAGGCTCCAGCGGCTCGACGCGATGCGCGAGGCGGGTGCACGGCTGCTCGGACGCGACCGAATCGGCCGGGACGTCTTCGTTCGCGGCGCTCCCGAGGGCCTGCGGCTCGTTCGGAAGGCGGCCTGGCAGGTCCGCGACTTCGACCTGTTCGCCGCTTATGGCGTGGTTCGGGCGCGCACTCAGCCCGCGATGCATGTCGTCCACGCGCGTGCCGTCATGACTCTCGATGAAGCGATAGAGCGCGTCTCCAGGATGATCGGGATGGCGATCGAATGGACCTTCCTCGAAAGCTTCCTTCCGCCGAGCCAGGATCCCCAGTTCCGCCGCTCGGCGCTGGCGTCGAGCTTCGTCGCGGCGCTCGAGCTCGCCCGGCGCGGGCGCCTTACCATCGCGCAGGACGAGCCGTTCGCGCCGATCAAGCTCAAGGCCGCGTGATGGACGAGCTGGTCCGAGCCATCGAAGCGACGCTGTTCGCCTCGACCGAGCCGCTGACGATCGAGGAAATCGCCGAGCATGTCGGCGAGGGCGAGATCGAAACCGCTCTTGGCCGGCTCTCCTCGGACTACGAGGGCCGCGGGATCGAGCTCGTCGAGCGCGGCGGGCGCTGGCATTTCCAGACTGCGCCCGACCTTGCCCACCTGCTTCGAAGGACCCGGGAGGAGCCGCGGCGACTGTCGCGAGCGGCGACCGAGACGCTCGCGATCATCGCCTATCACGAGCCGGTCAGCAGGGCCGAGATCGAGGCGATCCGCGGGGTCCAGATCTCGAAAGGGACGCTCGACGTTCTGATGGACTCGGGCTGGGTGCGCCCGGCGGGGCGGCGCGAGGGTCCTGGTCGTCCCTTGCTCTACGCCACGACCAAGGAATTCCTGACGCATTTCGGCCTCGGCTCTCGACGCGACCTTCCTGGAATCGACGATCTCAAGGCCGCTGGCCTTCTCGACCCCCTCGACGAGGCGGTTTACCAGCTTCAACTGGAAACCGAGGACGAGGCGGACTAGATAACCGGCTCAAAGGAGTTCCCCCATGGGTGGTCTTAGCATTTGGCATATTCTGATCTTTGCGATCATCCTCCTGCTGCTTTTCGGCGGCAACCGCTTTTCCTCGATGATGGGCGACGTCGCCAAAGGGCTCAAAAGCTTCAAGCAGGGGATGGCCGACGAGGACGAAGACAAGCAGCGGCGCTATGATGAGCAGCGCCGGGCCGAGCCGCCGCGCCAGCTTCCCCGCGATGAGCCGATCGACGTCACTCCGCGCCGCGAAGAACCCGTCCAGCCGCCACGGGACAACGAATCCCGCTAAGCCCTGAAGGGCCTCCATGTTTGGTATCGATTCCAGCGAGCTTGCGGTTGTCGTCATCCTCGCGCTGATCTTCATCGGCCCGAAGGACCTGCCGAAGGTCATGCGCACGGTCGGCTATTGGGTGGGCCGGGTGCGCGGAATGGCGCGCCATTTCACGGCCGGTCTCGAGAATATGGTGCGCGAGGCCGAGCTCGAGGAACTGGAGAAGCGCTGGAAGGAGGAGAATGAGCGGATCATGCGGGCGCACCCGCCCGACGCGCATTATCCGGAACCCGGCCAGCCCGACGAAATGCCCCCTCTCGCCGAGGTGAAGGAGCCAATGCTTCCGCTCGACGAAAAGCAGCCGGGTGACGAGCTTCCGCCCGAGAAGCGGCCACTGCCGTGAAAGACATCGACGATACCAAGCAGCCGTTGCTCGAGCATCTCATCGAGCTGAGGCGAAGGCTCCTGTGGTGCCTTGCGACGCTCGTCGTCACCTTCTTCATCTGCTTCGCCTTCGCGAAGAACATCTTTTCAGTCCTCGTCCAGCCGCTGATCAAGGCCGGCGAGGGCAGGCTCATCTACACCGACGTGTTCGAGGCCTTTTTCGCGCAGGTGAAGGTGTCGCTGTTCGCAGCGCTCATGCTGAGCTTCCCGGTCATCGCCACGCAGCTCTGGCGCTTCGTTGCGCCCGGGCTCTACGCGAAGGAGAAGAAGGCTTTCCTTCCGTTCCTCCTCATGACTCCGATCTTCTTCGCGGCCGGGGCCTCATTTGCCTATTTCGTCGCCATGCCATGGGCCCTGCGGTTCCTGCTCGGCTACCAGGGCGATATCGGGGGGATCAGCCAGGAAGCGCTCCCCGGCGTTGGAAATTATCTCAATTTCTGCACCCGCTTCATCTTCGGGTTCGGCGCCGCATTCCTTCTCCCGATCCTTCTCATGATCCTCGAGCGAGCGGGGATCGTCACCCGCGAGCAGCTCGCGAAATCGCGGCGCTACGCGATCGTCGTCGCGGCCGCAGTGGCGGCGGTCCTGACGCCGCCCGACGTCGTCTCGATGCTGATGCTGCTGGTTCCCCTCTACGGCCTCTACGAGTTCGCGATCCTCGCGATCCGACTGACGCACTGGCGGGCGGCTCGGAAAGCCGCCCGTTCAGGCTCTGCTGTGACGATGCCCCAGACAGAAGAGGGCCCGGAAGCGCCACCGGGGGGGGGGAGGGTTGGCGGTTCCGGGCCCATTTAAGCGGATAGCGAGAGCGGGGGGGCAAAAGGTCACTATCCGAACAGCACAACGCCCCTTCGCTTGAATGGGTTCCGCCTGCCGACAAGAAATTCGAAGTTTTTTTTCTCCGTGGCCGTAACGACTGACGGCTGAATCAGACGGGCGGAAATACAGGTAAATCAACGCCGTAACGGCCAAGCTTGCGGTCGAGCGTAGAGCGCAGCTGCTTGGCGAGACCGGCGACGATCCGCTCAAATTGGACCTTTTCGGCAGTGGCATCGTCGTCGGGCACGAGAACCTTGCTCGTAAGCAGCAGCTGGGCCGTCAATTCGCTCGTCCGCCTCAGGGATATCTCGATCGGGTCCGAGGGGGAGTGGAGCATCGCGAACTCGACGATCTCGGTCACGAGGAACGCGACCGCAACGGCGACGTCCTGGGTCGTGTTGACGCTGTCGAGCTCGAGATCGATCCTCAGGGTTCGAGCGGCCTCGGGGGCTCCGGCGCGCAATTCGGCGGCGAGCTCGGTGATGAGGGGCCGCATCGCGATCCCTCGATTTTCCTCCATCTCCGCGAAATGATTGCGGTGGACGATGGAAAGCGCGCCGACCCTGCGGCTGATGCCGGCATAGGCCGATCGGGCATCGGGCGTGCTCGCGCTTCGTCCGTGGATGTTGAGCAGCGAGGCGACGACCTGGAGGTTGTTCTTCACCCGGTGATGGACTTCGCGGACGAGCCTGCGCTGACCTTCGAGCGCGTTGGTCATCTCGCTGTCCGACTCTTCCACTCGGGCAACGGCGCGGCCGAAGGCGTCCCGGAGCTCCTGGATTTCCTGGGAGGGGCCAAGCTTTCGCGGGAGGTCGAGGGCAACTCCCGGCTCATAGTTGATGACCGCCCGCTCGAGGCGCTTCAGCGGCCGGATGAGGAGCCTGCTGACGAGGAGCCAGGTGAGAAGTGCTGCTGCGACCCACATCAGGACCGGGAGCAGCAGGACGAGCCGGTCGAAGGTCGTGATCCTTCGGTCGGCCGCGCCGATCCGCGCCTGCAGCGCCCCGTCGCCGATCGACCATTCACTGAACCTCAGCTTCTTGTCGCCGGTTGCGGGCGGCGCCAATATCGTGAGCTCGCGGACGTTGTCGTGGAGAACGATCGCATCGACATCGCCTGGCGCCTCGAGGGCGGCGGTTCGAATGACGTCCATGGGGACGAAGGCGGTGGCCATTCCGCCGATCACCCCCACCCGGATTGCGACTCCATTGAGCCCGGGAGCGATGCGAAGGACGACGCTGCCGGGAGCGACCAGCGGCAGGCTGCCGGTGTCGCCCACCGTTCCTGCGGCGCAGATCGGCTTTGCATCGCCGGTTTCGAGTTCGAAGCCCTGGGCAACGCCCGGAGCAATGGTGAGCGAGCGCTGCGCTCGTTCGCAGGCTCCGCCGGTTCCCTCGGCAAGCGCTCCGTTGGCGGCAATTCGAAGGGCGAGGGCATCGCGCGCAAGAAGGCTCTCCATGCCTTCGGCGGCGGCTCGGGACTGGTCTTCGGCGCGGCCCTTCAGCGCTTCATTGGCCTGCTGGATTCCGGATTCGCCCAGCCACACCAAAGCGATCCCGATGGGAAGCAGGACGGCCGTGAGGATGAGGAGAAATTTTGCCGCTGTGGGCAGGCGGCCGAACCGCTCGGCGGCGGTCATGGCAGGGTTCCGGCCCTGCTAGCTGAGCTTGCCGATGAGATTGAGCAGGTCGTCCGGCACGGCTTCGCGCAGGGTGTCGTCATAGACCGACCGGAGCGCACGCCCCAGGTCGCCTTTCCGAGCAGTGCGATCGGAAGACTTCGACTTCTTAGAGTGCCTGGAATGTCCGGCTCCCTCCGTCTCACTTCCTTTCTTGGCACTCAACTCCTCGTCCCCCCTCGCGCGGGTTCTCGACGCGCTCATACAAATCTCTCTGCTCGGTGCAACGCCTCGTCTTGCGCCTGCCCCGCTTCGATACGTAACAAGCCGGTCGCCGCGAGGAGTTTGAGCCAACGCGACGAGCCGGATCAGCTATCGGAAACCAAATGCCCGGTGCTTGGTTCCACACCCGAGCCACTTCTCTGGGGGGCGGTGCCGTGATGCAACAGACGGTTCTTCCAGGGTTGAAACAATAACGGCGGCCCGTCAAAGACGCCGCAACACAAGATTTCGAGGGAGATTTAACGACCATGTCCCTTGGCCAGGAACTTGCTCCGCACCTGCCGTTTCTCCGCCGCTACGCGCGCGCATTGACCGGCAGCCAGGCGCACGGCGACGCCTTTGTCCGCGCAACGCTCGAAGCGATCGTTGCAAAGCCCGATGAATTCCCGCGCGACGTCGATCCGCGGCTTGGTCTCTACAAGACCTTCCACGCGATCTGGTCGACGGCCAATATCGAGGAGGGCGAAGAGCCGTCCAAGAGCCCGGTCGGAGCAGAAGGCATTGCCCATGCACGACTGTCGAGGATCACGCCGCTTTCAAGGCAGGCGCTCCTCCTCACGGCGCTCGAGGGCTTCTCGTCGGAAGACACGGGCTATCTCATCGATGTCAGCCCCTCCGACGTCGATTCGCTCGTCGCCGAGGCACTCGAGGAAATCGAGCGCCAGACGCTTGCCGACGTTCTCATCATCGAGGACGAGCCGATCATCGCGATGGATATCGAGACGATCGTCCGCGATCTTGGCCACAACGTCACCGGTGTCGCAGTCACCCGCGACGAGGCGGTCGCGCAGGCCCGCCAGCATCCGCCGGGACTGGTGCTTGCCGACATCCAGCTCGCCGACGACTCGAGCGGGATCGACGCGGTGAAGGACATCCTTGCCGAATTCTCCGTCCCGGTGATCTTCATCACCGCATTTCCGGAGCGGCTGCTCACGGGAACCCGGCCCGAGCCGACGTTCCTCATCACGAAGCCGTTCCAGCGCTCGACGGTGAAGGCGGCGATCGCCCAGGCATTGTTCTTCGACGCAGCCACGGTACCGGCCGCCTAAAAATCGTCACGGGAACACGCTTCCGGTCGGCGCGTTGGCCGCGGGAACGTTGATTTCGTGACGAGAGCATAATGGCTGACCTGAGGAATAACGAACCTCCGATCGTCGAGACGACGACGGAGGCGCGCGCCGGCTCCACGCCGGGCGTTGCTCGCAATGTCCTCGTGATCGGCACGATGCTGGTGATCATTATTTTCGCAGTGATCGTCTTGGTTGGGCGCAGCTGAGCACCTACCTCCTGTCACAGTCATCGTTCATGTTCGATCTAACCGCGCGTGTCCAAAGACACGCGCTCGTAACGGGTGGGGTCTAGTTTGGCAGAAGCACGTGAACAGGACCGACCAGCAAGCGCTTCGGCCGAGCCGGTTCCGCTATCCGATCCCGAGTTCAAGGAGCAGCTGGCGGCGGTGATCCCGCACCTGCGTGCGTTCGGCCGGTCGCTCTCGGGAAGCCGGGACCTTGCCGATGACCTCGTCCAGGAAACGCTCCTCAAGGCGTGGGCCGCGCGCAAGCGCTTCCAGGCCGGTACGAACATGCGGGCCTGGACCTTCATCATCCTTCGCAACCTGTTCCTCAGCCAGATGCGGCGCGCCCGGTTCAAGGGCGAGTGGGACGACATCACGGCATCGAAGATCCTTGCCGCTCCGGCGAGCCAGGACCGCCACATCGAGCTCGGCGACATGCAGCGTGCGCTGATGCACCTGCCACAGCCTCAGCGCGAGGCGCTGATCCTGGTCGGCGCCGGCGGGTTCGCCTACGAGGAGGCCGCCGAGATCTGCGGCTGCGCGGTTGGAACGATCAAGAGCCGGGTGGCTCGGGGGCGGGTGGCGCTCGAGCAGCTGCTGTCGAGCGGCAAGCTGCCGTCGCGACGCCAGCACAAGACCGACCCCGGAAAGTCCGCGCTGCAGACGATCATGGGCGAGGTCGACGACCTCAGCCGCGACCACGAATGAGGTTCATGCCGCCAGTGAGGCGGCATGGATCGGCCTTCTGAAATTTCCTGGTTGTCAGTTCAGCTTGCGGAGCAGCTCGGCAAAGTCACGATCCGATGGCTCCGAGGCCGCGGCCTCGAAGGCGCGCCGAAGGGCCGCCGTGATCCCCGCATGGGTCGGCGGCATATCCAGATGGATGATGCGTCGATCCAGGGAATTCAATTCCGGCAATGAAACCTCGTCTCTTGAAAACTTCATCGCCTTGCAAACGACCCAAAGGCCGGGGAAGTTTCCTGAAATGCCGCTGACCCCGCCCGAATGCGCCCGGTGAGTCGCCCCGATGCCACAGCGATCGGGGCGCGCGAGGACGCGCTCGAAAGGGCGCGCGAGCATTCGCCGTTCCTCCGCGAGGCATTGCTCGCGCGCTCCGAGATCGGGCAAGTCTTTCTCGAAAGCGGTGCGAGGGCGGCGGCCACCGCCGCTCTTGAAGCATCGGGCGAGCTCGCGATCGACCGCCGGCTCCGCCAGCGACGTTATGGTCTTGCGCTCGCGATTGCCCTCGGGGACCTCGCGGGCGAACTTGCGCTCGAGGACGTCACCAGCCTCCTTTCCCGATTTGCCGACAGCGCGATCGACGAAGCGGTTTCGGCGGCGATTTCGGAACGCGTCGAAGGCGCCGGGGCGACCGGCTTTGCAGTCATCGCCATGGGAAAGCTCGGAAGCAGCGAGCTCAATTATTCGTCCGACGTCGACCTCTTGCTGCTGTTCGATCCGGCGACTCTGGCGCGCCGTGAGCGCGACGATGCGGGAGAAGCGGCGGTTCGAATCGGTCGCCGGCTGATCGAGCTCCTTCAGAAGCGGACCGAGGACGGCTACGTCCAGCGCGTCGACCTCAGGCTCCGCCCGTCCCCCGAGGTCACTCCGATCGTCCTCCCGATCAACGCCGCCATCTCCCATTATGAATCGAGCGCTCTTCCGTGGGAGCGCGCCGCATTCATCCGTGCCCGTGCAGCGGCTGGCGATATCGCTCTTGGCCAGCGCTTTCTCGATTCGATCCAGCCGTTCGTCTGGCGACGTTCGCTCGATTTCGGGGTGATCGACGAGGTGCGGCAGATTTCCGCGCGGATCCGGGACCATTTTGCCCAGGGCGCCGTCATGGGCCCCGGCTTCGACCTCAAGCGAGGCCGTGGCGGGATCCGGGAAGTCGAGTTCTTCATCCAGATCCAGCAGATGATTCACGGCGGCCGGGACCCCTCGGTTCGAGTAGCACCGACCCTGGAGGCCATCGAGGCCCTCTGTGCTGCCGGGAGGCTTCCCGCCGAGATGGGCGACGAGCTCGCCCGGACCTACCGGTTATTGAGAACGATCGAACACCGGGTCCAGATGGTCGAGGACGCCCAGACCCACCTCCTTCCGTTGAGCCCGGCGGCACTCGACAATGTCGCGCAATTGCACGGGATGAAGAGCGGCGCCCAGCTGCTCGACGAGCTGAGGCCCCATGTCGAGGAGGCGGGACGCATCTTCGACAGCCTCGCTCCCGACGAGCGGAGCGCGCTTTCCAACGACCCGGATATCCTGAAGGCCGAGCTGTCCCGCCTGGGATTCTCCGATCCCGAAGCCGCGTCGAGGCATGTCGGCCAATGGCGCTCGGGAAAGGCGCGCTCGCTTCGCTCGCCCGCGGCGAGGCAGGCGTTCGAGGCAATGCTTCCGGCGCTCCTTCCGGCAATTGCCGCAGGAGCGCACCCGGACCACGCACTCAACCGCCTGAGCGACATCGTCGAGCGGCTCTCGAGCGGGGTCAATTTCTTCCGTCTCCTCGAAGCCCGTCCGCAGCTCGCGCAATTGCTGGCGAAGGTGCTCGCCCATGCCCCCGCGCTCGCCGACCAGCTCGGCCGCCGTCCGGAGCTGTTCGAGGGGCTGTTCGACGCGTCGAGCTTCGCGATGCCGCCGGAAGCGGCGGATTTTGCCGAGGTGCTCGGCAATGCCATGGCCGGCCAGCCTTACGACGTCGCTCTCGACCGCGCGCGAAGGCTCGTCAACGAGCGTCGTTTCGCGCTCGGAGTGCAGCTCATCGACCGGATGCGCGACCCCCTCGAAGTGACCGAAGGCTATGCGCGCGTTGCCGAAGGCACTCTCGTTGCGCTCGCAAGCCTGGCGCAGTCCGAATTCGAAACGGCGCACGGCGAGTTCCCCAATGCCGAGCTCCTCGTACTTGGCCTTGGGCGCTTCGGCGGCCATTCGCTGACCCACGCTTCGGATCTCGACGTCATCTACCTGCATACGGCGGCAGCGGGCGGGACTTCCAATGGCAGAAAGCCGCTTGGCCCCAACGACTATTTCAACCGGCTCGCGCGCCGAGTGACCGCTGCGCTCAGCGTCCCGACCGCGTCGGGCCCGCTCTATGACATCGACGCGAGGCTCCGCCCCGGAGGAGCGAAGGGAATGCTCGTGGTCTCGCTCGACGCCTTCGAGCAGTACCAGCGCAACGAGGCCTGGACGTGGGAGCATATGGCGCTCTGCCGGGCCCGCCCGGTGTTCGGCTCGCCCGCGGTTCGCGAGCAGGTCTCGGTGATGGTCGAGAGCATCCTCAGGATGCCGCGAGACAAGGCGAAAGTCATCGCCGACGCGGCGAAGATGCGCTCCGACATGAACCGGCACAAGCCGCCCAAGAGCGCACTCGATGTAAAGCTCGGGCCAGGCGGCCTCGTCGACCTCGAATTTGCGACCCACGTTCTCCAGCTGACCACCCACGTCGGGCTCAACACGAGGCTCGAAGTCGCGCTCGAGGCGCTTGCGTCCGAATCTTTGGTCCCTGCAAATATTGTCGATGCGCTAAAGTTGCTTTCGCGAATGCTGGTGATGATGCGCCTCGTCGCGCCCGACGACGTCAAGCCGACGCCCGAGACATGGCAACTCGTCGCCGAAGCCTGCGGCGCCGCGAGCTGGGACGAACTTCTTGCCGAGCATGACGCGGCGCGGCAGAGCATCCGCCAACTCTGGACAAGCATCAAAGAGGGATCGCGATGATCGATGAAGGCGACAAGGCCCCGGCAATCACCGTCACTTCAACCGACGGGAGCAGCGTCAACCTTGCTTCTCCCGGGCAGCCGCTGGTGCTCTACTTCTATCCCAAGGACGACACGTCCGGCTGCACGCGCGA
>DASZYL010000107.1:0-6396 GCA_035545385.1 Sphingomicrobium sp.
AGCGCTCGGCGCCTTCGCCCTCGCGGAACCAGTCGTTCGCGCGCGCCAGCGTCCACAAAGCGTCGGCGGCCGCTTCCGGCGTTCCATATTGCGCGATCAGGCGTTCGGCCGTGCGCCTCCGCATGTCGTCACTGATCGCGCTGGCCTGTTCGCTGCGCAGGCGAAAGGCTTCGAGCATGCGCTGCTCGGGCGAGGAGATTTTGACGCTGAACTCGCCGAGGCTGTCGCCGACCACGGCATTGTCGAGCGAAGGCCTAGGCGGCGCCTGGGTCTGGACGATGTCGAGGCCGCGAAGCCGGGTCCGCTGGTTGCGCCGTCCGCTCAGGAACAAGCGGCCGTCGGCGGTCGGAGACAGCAGGATCGCGCTTGCCGAGCTCAGATAGGCCGCCGGATATAGATAGCGGGCAATCCGCACCGCATGCTCGCGAAGAACGGCGTCGGCATCGCTGCCGGCGACGACATAGACGCCGCGGACGATCGGGATCAGCTCGCCGCCGCGGGCCCGGCGGTGGGCGCTCTTCGGGTCGATCGTCTCGCCGACCAGATGAATGGAATTATCGTGCATGTCAGATGCGCGTTAATCACAGCGATGACGCGCGATGTCAATGATTTTCGCGTATTTCAGATGCGCGAAAATTCCAGCTCGCCCCACCCGCCATTGCTGCTCTTCCGCCAGCAGCGTGCCGGCCACTTCGAGGACCGTGTCGCCGCAGGGGAAAGCCTTCAATCGGACTCTGACTCCGTCAATCGTGGTTCGAATCCACGCGGTGCATCCAGCTTCGATTGGGTCTGTACCGAGCGCACGGCCCTAGCCAGCCTTAGATTGCGGTTTGCTGATTCATGTATTTTGGCCACCGCTCATCAATTCCGGTCCCCACGGCAGATGTCGTCACGTCCAGATGGTCCATCGATCTGAGCAATTCATCGAGGTCTATGAGGTCAATGCAGGGTTTCGCGCCCGGCGGCACAGATGTGCCCGCAGCGATCCGACGAGCGAGAATGATCGCAGGCAGGCACGGAATGTTCGGTCCGTGAACTTGCCGAGTGATCATGAAGATGCGGATTTCAGCGGGCCGGCCGTCATGATCGATGCCGCGCAAGAACATGTGAAAGCCGCTTTTGTCAGAGCCGAGCGGATCGAACAGGAATGAAAGCTTCAGCAGCCCTCCAGCATGGCGGGACAGCGATTTGACGAAGCCGAGACGCACGATCCAGCTGAGTAGCCAGGTACCGATGTGGAGCAGTTTGACCTCATGGCCGGCGACAAATTCGAGGTCGCGCAATTCGGGGTACCGCGCAGGAAAAAGATCGAGGTCAGGGACGTCGCAAAAACCAAAGAGCCTGACTCCGAGTTCAGGATAACGTACTGCACGCGTGCCCTGCCAACCGAAGACGCGCCTGCGTTGACCTCCGGCGAGGATGGTGAAGGGCTTTCCCACATAGCTGAGTATTGCGGCAGCGGTTCCGAGACCGCGATTGGTCGCCTGGGCCGCAGCAATCCCATAGGTGACGCCCGTAAGTCTGGCGAAGCGTGGCCTGTACCGATCGATGAAGGCGGCGGTCAGGCACGGAACAGAGCTTGCTCCGGAAATCACGGCAACGCCCGCCTCTTTGGCAGCCCTGTCTAGCTCACCAATGGTCGCTACGAACTTCCGCGCGTCCGCGAGATCAAGATAGTGAGCGCCTGCGGCAATGGCGGCCTGAGCCACGCGGTGATCTTGGGCCTGGAATGGCCCAGTCGTGTGGATCACGACGTCTGGACGAATATCGCGAAGCTGACTTTCGACGTCGCCGTCGATGTCGATGACACAAGCGGACGCCGGATTAGCCGCTTTCAAAGATGCGGCGAAGGCGTCAGCCTTGGCTTTCGACCGACCACCGATCAGGAGCTCGATGTTCGGGTCTGCGGCGAGGCCGCGCGCGACATAGCTGCCGAAGTTCCCGTAGCCTCCAATGATCAGGACACGGGTCACCAGTTCGGCTTCGCAACCATCAGCCAGAAGACCGCTACGAGCCCCAGAAATGCGGGCCAGCCGAGCAGGAACCAGAGCCTCCTCAGTCGTTCGTATTTTTCAGGGTCAAAGCTGCGCCCGGCAAGCTTTGACTCCAGCATTCCTTTCATCCGGATCTGAAGCCAGACCACGGGGATCCAGCACAGCCCGGCAAGGATGTAGAGGCCGAGGCTGATCAGGATCCACGAAGCTTTCGGATCGATGCCGCCATTGGCGATCAGCCACGCCCCCGTGAGTGGCTGGAGAACGACCGCAGGGAGCGTGAACAGGAAGTCCGCGCGAACGGTTGTCCGTGCCGCGAACAAACGCGCCTGATCATCGGATTGTCGGGCGGACCAGAAGAAGAAGGCGATCCCGAGGCCAGTTCCGAACAGGATCGTCGCGCTGAGGATGTGCAACGACTTTATCAGGAAGTAGCTATCGATGGGGGCACCTAAGGACGCTCAGGGATCAGCGATTGGAGGTCACCTTAGATGGCTTTCCTGCGCATTCAACACGTCCGCCGGCCGACCAACTCTCTGCCTATGCCGCCCGCGTGAGTATTTAACGTTTCTAACTCAGATTAAGCGGGACCACCGCTTCATCGCGCCAGCGTAACGTTTCGTCGTTGACGGTAGAATCGCCGTTTACCGTCGGATTCCCGACAGTTGCGATCCGTGTTTGCTTCCTTTTGGGACAAAGGGGAGGGAAGTGGATGGATCGTCGCGCAATCTTGGGCGCGCTCGTTGGAGGTGCGGCCGCGATGGCCGCCTCCCCCGCCTCCGCGGCGACACCGCGCAATGGCCCGAGCCTCCTCATCGCGAGCCCCGACATGCTCGGAACCCGTGCAATCCCGATCCGGGCTGACCGGTTCGCCGAGAGCCTGAAACGTGCCCGCGAGGACGCGACGGGCTCACCCCTCCTCCAGAGGATGGTGGCTCCTGCCGCAACCTTGCAGCCGCTCCAGAAGATGGCCTTCGTCCAGGCGGCGGTCACCAAGAGCATCCGCTGGATCTCGGATGCGACCGAATGGGGCCAGCATGATTATTGGGCGAGCGCTGCCCAGACGCTCGCCCACGGCGCAGGCGACGCCAAGAACCGCGCAATCGTCAAGCTGCAGGCGTTAAGGGCGCTTGGCTTCAACAATTCCGACCTGTTCCTGACGCTCGCCCGCGACCAGGTCGGAGGACCGATCACCGTGGTCACCGTTCGAAGCGGCGGCCGCTACTATGTCATGGACGATACCGGCGGACGGCCCTTCAGCGTCGAGGAGCGCGCCCGCGAGTTCAAGCCTCTGATGAGCTTTGGAATGTACGGCGCCTGGGTGCACATGCCGCGAACGACGCTCGCCCCATCGACGCTCGTCGCCGCCTCGGCAAGTACCTCGGGCGCTTCGCGCAAATAGGCAGCTTCCACCCTTCGTGCTTGTGCTATTGGCAGCAAACAGCATTGGGGGGCAGCTAGAGTGCGACAGGTCGGCAAGCTCGGGGCGTTGACGATCCTTCTTGGCCTGTACGGGTGCGGCGGAGGCGAAGCACTCTACGCGCCTCCTCCGAAAGCCCCCAAGCACCGGCCCGCTCCCCGACCCTCGCGAGCCGCCGTTTCCGAAGCGACCTTCGTTTCCGTCAACGGCTCCATCGACCTCTTCGTCATCAAGTCCTCCGAACTCGCGCTCCAGCGCTCGGCCTCGCCCCGCGTTCGCGATTTCGCGGCAACCATGATCCAGGCCCACAAGGGAACGAGCGGCCAGCTCTCGCTTGCCGGGCGGAGGCTCAACCTCCTTCCCTCGGCAACCCTCCTTCCTGGCGACCAGGCGATGCTCGAGGCCCTCCGGGCGAGCTCGAGGTTCGATGCCGACTATGTCCGCGACCAGCGGATGGTGCACCAGAAGGCGATCGAGATCGACTCGGCCTATGCAACCAGCGGGAGAAGCCCAACTTTACGGCCCGTCGCCAAGTCGGCGCTCCCGATCGAGCAAAGGCACTTGAGGCTGCTCTTTGCGCTCTGATCCGAAGGCCGCGCCGAAGCCCGTCCCCGATCATAGTAAATCCCATCGTAACCATGGCCGCTAAGCCAATCTTGGTCTTAGTTCGCCAGATGCGGACGGATGGCGATCCGCAAGCTTCGAGCCGCATCCATCGCGCTTTGCGCAGCCGCATCGGCGTTTCTCGCTCCAGCCGCTGCAAACGCGCAGGCGGCGCCGGCGAGCGTAGCCTCCCTTGCCTGGTCGAAGACCGAGGCGATCCTCGGTGCCCCGAGCGCTCTTCAGTCGATCCTTGCCCAGCAGCATGAGACTGGAAGAGCGGCCCAGGTTGCCCCCGCTTCCTATTCGCTGCCGCCGCTCGTCAATGCGGTCGCCAGGAGCCGGCCCGAGGACGATGGCGGCGTAAACGGCCGCCCCGACGTCTTCGGAACGGTCGCCCTCAAGGTCGGGCGCACGCCGCTCGACGCTCGCTGGAACGCTGTCGAGCATAGTCCCGTCACCGGCGCTCCCGCGAAGTTCGCAGCAACGCTCAAGGGCTTTTCGGCGATCGAGCAGCTCGAGCTCGTCAACAATTTCGTCAATCACCGGGTCCGCTACGAGGACGATTCCAAGCGCTTCGGGCGCCCCGACGTCTGGTCGAGCGCCAATGAAACGCTTCGACGCGGCCGTGGCGACTGCGAGGATTATGCGATCGCGAAGCTCCAGATGCTTCGAGCCGCGGGCTTTTCCAGCCGCGACCTCTATCTCGTCATCGTTCGCGACCTCGTCCGCCGCGCCGACCATGCGGTCCTCGTCGCGCGGGCCGCGAGCCGGCTCTATGTTCTCGACGACGGCACCGACGAGGTGCTCGATTCAAGGAATGTCCCGGATTACCGGCCGATGCTGACATTCGCCTCCTATGGCGAATGGACCCACGGCTACCGGGTCCAGCAGCCCCAGGCGGTCGCTTCGCTCGCCTCGGACGATCAGCGCTCGCGAAGCGCTTCGCTGTTGGCCTTGAGGGCCGGCTTCAAGAGATAGGTGAGGATGCTCTTGCGCCCGGTGATGATCTGGGTGCTGGTCATCATGCCCGGAGTGATCGGGAGCGCGTGCCCCATCGACATGAGGTAGCTCTTGTCGGTCTGGACGATCACCGTGAAATAGGCTTCCTTCTCTTTCTCGTCGTAGATCGAATCCGCCGAGACCTGGACCACCCTCCCCTCGAGCCCGCCGTAGATCGAGAAGTCGTAGGCGGTCACCTTGACCAGCGCCTTGTCGCCGACCTTGATGAAGGCGATGTCGCTCGGCTTCACCCTCGTTTCGACGAGGAGCTTGTCGCCAAGCGGCACCACTTCCATGATCTTCTGGCCCGGCTGCACGTAGGCCCCGATCGTCGTCACCTGGACGTCATTGACGACGCCATCGACGGGCGAGCGGATCTCGGTCCGGTTGAACTTGCCCTCGGCGCCGCGGAGCGACTGCTCGTTGACCGCGATCTTCGCTTTCACCTGGCTTCGTTCATCGAGCGCCTGCTGCTTGAACTCGAAGGTCGCCTGCGAGGCCTGGGCCTCGGCTTCGCGAACCCCTGCAAGGGCTTTCCCCTGCTGCTCGCGGGCGGCAGCTATGCGGCCCTGGATGTCGACGACCTCGCGCTGCTTTTCGAGAAGGTCGGTCTGGGGAACGATGTTCTTGGCTGCAAGGGGCGCCATCATCGCGACCTGGTGCTGCGCGAGCTTGAGGGTCGACTGGAGGCTCTGGATCGTCGCGGCCGCTTCGGCGGCATCGCGGCGCGCCTGGTCGGCGGTCGCCTGCGACGCTGCGACCTTGCTTCGAAGCGCCGACTGGCGGGCCTCGCGAAGGGCTTCCTCGCCGGCGCAATCGGCGCCGTTGCACGCAACGTCCCCGCCCATGCCCTCGGCGGTCAAACGCGCTGCGCGCGCCTGGAGCGACTGGGTCTCGGCCTGGAGCTGGCCGAGCTGCGATTCGCTTTCGGGATTGTCGAGACGGACGAGAAGCTGGCCCTTGTGAACGCGCTGGCCCGAGCGAACGAGAAGCTCGCTGACCGTCGCCGGGTCGGCGGCGGTGATGACCTGGAGCTTGCTCGAGGGGATGACCTTCCCCTCGCCCCTCGTCACCTCGTCGACCTGGGCAAGGCTCGCCCAGAGGAGGAACACTGCGAACGCGGCTGCCGCGGCGACGATGATCATCCGGGCGCCGGTCAGGGGCCTTCGATGCTTGATCGCGGGTCCGACGAGGGGAAGGGTAGCCATGATTTTTACGCCTGCTTTCGAATTTTACTTGCCCGTCGTCGGGCCGCCGGCGAGAGCCGCGACGACCTGGCGCTCGGGCGGAGAAACACCCTGCTGCGAGGCGACCTGGGCCGCGGCGCTTCCGCTCTCGTCCGGGCCAGGAATATGAAGGGTCCAGCCCTTGGACGTATCG
>DASZYL010000108.1:0-1523 GCA_035545385.1 Sphingomicrobium sp.
GTGGTCGCCGCCCTCGCGAACGGCGGCCTTCCGCTTCACGACCCGTTCTTCGCAAGGCCGGGGATCGCGGGATATTATTATTACTTCTATCTCGAGCCGGCGCTCCTCGACTGGCTAGGGGGAAGGCTGATCGACAGCCGGGCGGCATTTGCAGCCGGGACCTTCGTCTCCCTCCTCGCTTTCCCTGCCCTCCTCCTTCGGCTTGGAAGCGCGGCCGCATTGATCCCGGGAGGCGCCCGGCGCCGCTTCTTCAGGCTGGCCCTCCTCTTATGCTGCGTCTCGGGGCTCGACATCCTTCCTGGCCTCTGGATCTGGTTCAAGACCGGCAATGTCTATGCGCAGCTCGACTGGTGGAGCGAAGAGGTCCGCTGGGCGCTGACCTCGGCGCTCTGGGTCCCCCACCATTTGACCGCGGTCATCGCGGTTTACGTCGGATGCCTCATTGCAGCGACGACGAGGGGACGCCTCGTGCCCCGGGCCCTCCTCTCGGGACTGGCGTTCGCGACAGCCTTCGGCTGCTCGCTCTGGATCGCCCTTGCCGCAGTTCCGATCCTTGCCACCTGGTGGCTCTACGAACGCATCAGCCGGAGCCCCGCCTCGATCTGGGCATTGCCCTTGAGCGGGCTTTTCGCGCTTCTCCTCTCGATCCCGCAGATCGGCGACATTTACGCGGGTCGCTCGATGTCTGGCCCGCCCGTCACCTTCTACATGCGCCCTGTCGGGCCGATCAGGGTCCTCCCGCACGGGCTCGGCGAGTGGGTCGTCCATCTCCTCGTGACGCCGGGCGGGTACATGATCGAGTTCGGGATCTTCGCCTTGGGCGCGATCGCCTTCCTGAGGAGCGAGCGCCTCGCGAAAAGCCGGGCGACCCCGATCGGAAGGCTCCTCCTCGTCAGCGCCCCCGTTGCCCTTCTCCTCGTCACGTTCGTCCGCTCAGCGGTGCTCTACAATGATTTCGGCTGGCGTTCGGTCTGGTTCGCAGAAGCCCCCGCATTGCTCTGGACCGTGTCGGTCCTCGCGAGCCAGCCTCAAAAATTGCGAACCTCCCCCTTCTGGTCGGCGGCGTTCATCCTCGGAATTGCAGCGACCTTCTGGGACCTCACCGGGATGAGGCTGATCCGTCCTTATTATTTTTCCGACTGGGCCAACGCTTTTCCCGACGTCGATTATGACAATCGCGGCGCCTACGAATGGATCAGCCGCAACCTGCCGGTCCAGGTGATCGTCCAGCACAATCCAAAGGAAGCCTATCGGGCGCTCGACTTCGGCCTTTATGGTGACCGGCCCGTCGGGGTCGCCGACGTCGAGGCAAAGCTCTTCGGGGCCGATGACAGGGCGGTCCAGGACCGGGTCGCGGTTGTGACCCCGATCTTCGAGCGGCCAATGACTTCGGTCGAGCTACGGCAACGCGCCGAGTCCGCTGGGGTCGGAGCCCTTCTCCTGACGAGCGCCGATCCGCTCTGGCAGAGCGCGGGCGGACCGCCCGGCGACTGGGCCTGCCAATATCGATCGCGGCACAGCTG
>DASZYL010000109.1:0-2701 GCA_035545385.1 Sphingomicrobium sp.
CGCGCTTCTCAAGGCCGCCACCACCATGTCCGTGTCGAGAACCACTCGAAGCATATCTCATAAGATATCGCATCTCATGAGATATTTCAATTACTCTGGCTGAACTCGCGCCCAATCAGGCCCGCTGGCGCAATCCAGTGCCATGTTCCAGTCCCTTGATCCATTCCTCCAGAGTCCGCATCTCGATCGGAGAATTGAACTTGAGGCCCGCATCGCTGTCGTTGATCCAACAGATGCGGCAACCAATCGCCGCGAGGCCAGGAAGACGGAGTGACGCCGGACCTCGGGGCCCCGGCGGTGTGGCAGAGCGGGTGCGTGCACCGGCGGGCGAGATGTCGAGGACGGTGACCGGGTAAACGACCGATTCAACGCGAAGGAACCCGTCTCGATTGATCATTGCGCGAGGCATCCTTCGCCTCGCTTTTGGATCGAAGCTCTCCGTTCCGATGAGGACCGTGGTATCGAGTTCAGTGTCGAGTTTGATCCCCGCGGCGTTGCCACGCGCCCAGATGATGGTTCCATCGATGCAGGTCTCGCTTGGGAGTCGAACCAGGACACGGGTCCCAGGTTCGGCCGATCGGTACAAGCGAAGCTCAAGGCCCGCTGGCGACACGTTCACGATCCTGCAGAAGTGGGTGATTTCCCCGATCTCGACCAGCGCGGCCCGCATCACAGCGAGCTGGCGGTGGTGGGAACGTCGGTCGCCACGAAGCTCAGGGGCCTGAAAGCGAGAATCGTCGGAGCCTGTCATGACCCGCCGATATTCAGTGTTGGCTTCCAGCCGGTGAAGCAAAGCTCCAGAATGGATACGTCGGCAAACAATCTGCCGTTGCACCTCGAGCCAAGAGCGCTCGTTTCGCTACCGTAGTTTCACCATGGCGAAGTCGCTGGACATCGCAATTAGAGTGCGTCTGCCATGGGATTTCCTGCGCCTGTCTATGTGATCGATGATGATCCTGGCATGCTTGAATCGACGCGATTCCTTCTCGGCTCGCTGGATATCCAGTCGCGAATCTTCTCAGACCCGCTCGCCTTCCTCCAGGAACTCAACGATCTTGCTCCAGGCTGCGTGCTGACCGACCTCAGCATGCCCTCGATGAGCGGCATTGAGCTTCATGGAGCGCTTCGGGACCGGAAGGTCGAGTGGCCCGTCGTCCTCATGAGCGGAGATGCCGATCCCAAGTCCGGGGCGGCGTCGTTGAGGACCGGCATCTTCGACTTCCTGGAGAAGCCCTTCACCGTCGAACGCCTGCTCGAGGTACTCGAAGGCGCAAGGCAGAAGCTGAACTCGGACTAGTCCGCTTCTTCCTCGTCGGGCAGGAAAATGAAGAAGGCTGCGCCCCCTTCGGGCGAGTTCTGCGCCATGATCGAGCCGCCATGCGCCTCGACGATCGTCCTGCTGATGGAAAGGCCAACCCCGAGGCCCGAACCAGTCGAGCCGCGCGCCGCCGAGAAGAGACCTGGCAGTCGGTCGGGAGGAATTCCGGGGCCGCTGTCCCTCACCTCGATGATGCTTCCCTTTTCGGCCTGACGAGCCTGGAAGAGGATGGTCGCTTCGGGATCGTCGCGCATCGCCTGGCAGGAGTTTCTGACGAGGTTCAGGAGCACTTGCTCGATCTGGACGACGTTCACGTGCACCTGGGCGACGCCGCGTCCGATTGCGATCTGGAAGCGAACGTCGCCGCCTGCCTCACTCGCCCGTGCGACCTCGATCACGCGCTCGAAAATCTGCCGAAGCGACGCTGTCTTTCGCTCGACCGGCACGTTTCGAACGAGCGCCCGGGCTTCCCTGATGATCGATCCCGCTCGCTGGATCTGCGCCTCCGCCTGCTCAAGGCCGTTGACGAGCGGGCGTGCACTTTCCTCGAGCGCACCGGCGAACCGGCGACACGCGGCGACATAATTTGAGGCAGCGGTCAGCGGCTGGTTGAGTTCGTGAGCAAGCGTACCGGCCATCGTGCTCATGGCGGCCGTCGATTGGACTTCACGAAGCTCGACCTCAAGCAGGAGCGCTCGGCGGCGAGCGTTGCGGAGGTGGTTGGCAAAGACGAGCATGGCGGCAGAGGTGACGCCGAAGACCAGGATGCTGACCAGCTGGTCGGGAGCTGCCGGGGAATCGACGTTCGGCCCCATGAACATGACGGACGAAATCGCGATCGAAAGGACGATCGCGAGGAGACCGGGGCCTGCCCCATAAAGACCCGCCGCGACAACGACTGCAGCGACGAAGGGAAGAAGCGGTGTCCGGCCCGCGAGGAAAGGAGCAAGTCCTGCCCGGACGAGGAAGCAGCCAAGTACCAGGAGGAACGAAACCAGATAGGGCCCGGCACCGCTCGCTCCTGGCCTCGTTGCATTCCTGAGAAGATCGAAAAAGCGCATTACTGACCGCATGAACATCCATGAGCCCGGTCAGCGGAGGTGCGATTGAACGATCGCACTCCGCCCGGTCCGATTGCATCCGAGCCAATCGAGATTTAGACAGATCGCGCTCGGTGTCACCCCTCTTTGATGGAGGGCAAAGACGCGCGCAATATTCATCTTGATTCAAAACTTATCGGGGGCAATTGTCTGTTCCTCGCGGACGAAGTCGTGCGTCGCGGGCGCGCCTAACAAGCTGGAACATTTGTCGGGAAGATGACTGCAAGCAAGGGGGAGGGACCGGCGAGGGGCCATAGATTCGTGATCATCGTCGACGATGATG
>DASZYL010000110.1:0-4642 GCA_035545385.1 Sphingomicrobium sp.
TTCGCCATTCGTTCAGGGGGCGACAGGCCCTTCCCGACGGCCCCGGATTCAGACTTGAGGACGATCCTCAAGGCGCTCTATCTCCAGCGCGCCTTCGTCGATTTCGCGATTTCCAACCAGGGAGCGCCAGCCGAGGCGCTGAGCGATGCGTTCGAGAAATTCATCGCCCGCCATCGTCCAGGAGGCGACGAGCCGACCCAGTCGCCCGGAGTGGTCGGCGCATGACGCAGGTCGTTCCCGAGCCTGGGAAACCAGGAGCGCTGGAGCTCGCGGACATCCAGGGCAATGTCCTTTCCGCTTACGGGAAACTCGGCTTTCCCAAGGCCCGCTACCTTCTCATCAACGTCAAGGATGCCGGCGCCGGCCGCGAATTCGTTCGCTGGCTCTATCCGATGATCACGACGGCGGTCCGCTGGCCGTCCCGCAAGTACGGCTCCTTCGGCAATGCGCGGGTGGAGCGTCCGAAGGTGGCTGTGAACATCGCCTTCACCTTCTGGGGCCTTGAGTCCCTCGGCGTTCCGATCAGGGTCCTCGACGACTTCCCCGACGCGTTCATCGAGGGAATGGCTCATCGCGGGGTCATCCTGGGTGACATCCTTCCAGGAGTTGAAAGTTCGACCTGGGACCCGGTCTGGCAGAGGGAAGAACAGGATGACGGCATAGAGAAGGGCCACATCCTCATCACACTCAATGCGCAGATGGACCCCAAGACCGGGGAGGCGGTGCCCGAGCTCGATAGGGTGACCGAAAAGATCCGCAACAAGTGCGACGGGAGCAAGCTCGAGCTCCTTGGCGGCCACGATTCGAGCGATGCCGAATACCAGGAGCTATCGGCACTGATCGAGCGCACGGACGACGGCTATCAACCGACTGCGAAGGAGCATTTCGGTTACACCGATTCGATCAGCGATCCGGTTTTCGAAGGGCAGTTTCCGAAGGAGATCGAGGCGATACGAGCGCGCGGGAACGGCAAGCTCAACTCGAGCGGGCAATGGGTTCCGCTTGCAACCGGAGAATTCCTGCTCGGATATCCCGACGAAGCCCAGGAGATCCCGCTCAAGGGCGCGCTTCGACTGATCGCACGAAACGGCACCTATCTCGCCTATCGCAAGCTCCAGCAGAATGTCGTCCATTTCAGGAAGTGGCTCGACACGACCGCCACTGAATTCGGAAAGATCACCGGGATCGCCGATCACGAGATCGCGCGCGCGACCCTGATGGCGAAGATCGCCGGGCGCTGGGCCGATGGAGCTCCGCTCGCACTTTATCCCGACCACCAGTCATGGGTGGCCGCAAGCGCGAACCCGACCGCTTCACTCAACCAGCGCATGGTCCTTTCCGATTTTGCCTATTTCGACGATCCCGCGGGAGTGAAGTGTCCGCTCACCGCGCACACCCGTCGGGGCAATCCGAGGGACACCAACGGTCCTGCCCCCTCGGATGGCAAGACGCCGTCCAAGAGCGGAAGTGTCCTGACCGACCGGCGAAGGATCCTCCGGCGCGGATTGCCTTATGGAGCGTGCCCCAAGGACGCGACCAGCGAAGGCGAGCACGGGATCGTCATCCTCATCATGTGCGCCGATCTCGAGCGACAATTCGAATTCATGCAGCAGCAATGGGTCAATTACGGGTCCGACGCGAATGCCGGGAACGACACCGATCCGTTGATCGGATTGCACGGGGCCAAATCCAAGTTCGTCATCCCGGGGGACCCCCTCGAAGGCCGTCCTCCCTTCATCGCAAATTCGCTTCCGCAATTCGTCGAGACCAGGGGCGGGGCCTATTTCTTCGTTCCCTCGATGTCGGCCCTTCAAATGATCGGGCTCGGGATCGTCGATCCGACTTGACGCTTTCAGTCGGGGTCGAACTCCACCTCGAGATGCGCTGGGAAAGGCCCGTCGAGCGTGAGCCGTCCAGCAGGGCCCGCTGCTCGGCGCAGATTGCGCTGGAGCAGAAGCGGCTTCAGGGTATGGGTGATCTGGGCCTCGGCGAGCGGGGCCCCGATGCACCAGTGAAGTCCATAGCCGAAGGTGAGATTGTCGCCCGAGGCTCGCCCGGGGTCGAATTTGTTGGGATCCTTGACGCGCCTCGGATCGAACATTGCGGGGTGCGTTCCGACCAGCATTTTCGTTCCCTTGGCGATCTTCTTCGCGTGGGGCATGCCCGCGGCGATTACCGCGTCCTCGACACAGACTCGAAACGGGCCGGGATTGAGCGGCATGAAGCGGAACGCTTCCCACAGGCAGCGCTTCAGGAGCTCGTCGTCATCGGCGCGCGCCGCAGCCTGCGCTGCCCGCATCATGTCGGGGCGTCGAAGCAGCATCTCGAGCATATGACCGCCCGCCATCGTGTTGGTGGGCACGAAACCGGTGATCATTCCGATGAGGATCGCCCGGATCGTCTTGTCCGGCACCGGCTTGCCCTTGGAATCCTTCGCGCCAACGAGGCGCGAGACGATCGTATCTGAAGCCGCCGGCGCGCCCCGCGCCGATGCAATGGCCGAATCGATGATCGGACGGAGCTCGTCGCCAGCCTTCAGCGCCTCTTCGCGAAGGACCGGATCGTCGGTCGGATCCCCGAACATGAACGTGCTCATGGTGATCGTGATGTGCGCAAAGCGCACTTCATCGGGCACCGACACCCCGTAATAACGTTCGCAGATTCGGGTCGGCACCCTGGTAACGAGGTCGCGGATCGCGTCGATCCTGCCGTCGCTTTCGTCGATCAGCGCTCTTGCTTCTTCCGCTGCGATTGGAGCGACATATTCCTGGTTGTCGGTAAGCGGGAAGGTGTCTGCAACGATTGCGTGCAAGGCCTCGTAGGACTTTCCGTCCTTCATCCCGAGAAGGAAATTGGGTCCGCCGTTCAGCTTTTCGATCTTCGGTCCGAACGGCACCATGAAGACGTCCTGCCGCTTCAGCACCTCGACCACGTCATCATAGCGGCTGATGAACGCCCAGTTCCTGAAAGTCGCGATCGGGAAGTAGCGGCGCAAGAAGGCGTAGATGTGATAGGGATGGGTGAGGATGAACTGGGTCAGCTTCTCCTTGAGACCCGGCTTTCCCGAAGCGACCCGCGAGGGCTCGAAGCCTGGCTGAGCGGGACCTTTCTTCCGGGGAGTCAGCGCCGTAGCGGCGTGGACGTAGCTCATCTCCTTCGTCTCCCCCCATTACCCGATCGTCAGGCCTGGATCTGCCTCATCTTCGGCATCTCGAGGTCGAGTTTTGCCAACGCTTCACGATATTGGTCCGCGTAGAATAGCGCGCCCTGGTTCTTGGCGGTGTCGATCGCCTGTTCGATCGCCGATCGAGCAGCGTGATAATCGCCGAGGCGGCGATGTACCTCGGCGCGAAGCATTGCGATCCCGGCGCTGTGACAGGCCATCTGGGTCTCGGCGATCAGTTTCTCGGCGCTGGAAATCTCGTCGAGGGCGGCATCATATTGGCCATCCGCGATGAGCGCTTCGACGAGCCACATCTGGTAGGTCGGGACGTAAAGAACGCTTCCGGTCTTGCGATAGCCCGCAAGGCCTCCGCTCATGATCGAGATCGCTTCCCTCGTCGCGCCGTTCTTGAACGCAACGTAGCCCCGCTGAATCTCGGCGACGACGCCGTGGTAGACGATTTCATGTTCGCTCGTCACTCGGGCGAGTTCCGAGACCCTCGAAGCGGCGCCCTCCATCCTGTGGCTGAGGATGAACACCGAGATCTCGCCCGAGAGCGCCTGGGCGAGGCTGTAGGGATGGTCGAGGCGATGGGCTTCCGCGACCGCTTCGGCGGAGGTTGAAAGCGCGTCCTCGATGAGGCCGAGACCGCATTGAGAAAGACCAAGGTACATCAGCATGACGACCCGCGGATCGTCGACCAGGATCTTGGAATATTCGGGCCGCCTCGATTCCTCGAACGTTTTGAGGCCGCGCTCGAGGTAGGAGATGGAATCGGCGAAATTGCCCAAGGGATATGCGAGGACCCCGCGTGCCCGGCAGCCGACCACGATCCAGACGGGATCTCCAAGCCTTTCGGCGACCTTCAGGAGTTCGTCGGCCCGCTTCTTTGCGGATTCGAGCCGCCCGCAAAGGAGATCGATGATCCAAAGGCCATGGAGGACCGCGAGCAACTCGGGCCGATCCTCCTTCGTGGTGCAGAGCTCGAGTGCGCGTTCGAACGCGGCAGCGGTCTCCGGGACGGAATAGCCAGCGGTTGCGATGAGGGCCTTGCCCAGTGCGAGCTGAAGCTGAAGCTCGCACTGGTTGCGCTCGTCGTCCTCGGCCATTCGCTTGGCACAGGCGAGCCCGCGACGAATTCGGGCCTTTGCCTCGGGCATCGCCGAATTCGCCAGCGCCGCGAGCCCCGCCTCGAGCCAGTATCTCGCGGCGATGCCGGGCTGGTCCCCTTCGGCTGCATAATGGGCGAGGCGCTCCGGTTCGTTTCTCGCGACTTCCGAGTTGGAACCCTGGAGCTGCTCCAGAAGGCGAAGATTGAGGCGCTTGCGATCGGCTCTCAGCAATGTCCCGTAAGCCGCCTCCTGGATGAGGACGTGCCGGAACAGGAATTGTTCGTGCCCGTGGCTGTCGTCGGTCGCGACCAGTCCGCTTTCGGTGAGCCTCGAAAGCGAGCGCTCGATCTCGCTCCCCGGAACTTCG
>DASZYL010000111.1:0-34127 GCA_035545385.1 Sphingomicrobium sp.
CGAACGCAGCCTCTTCGGAGGCCGCAGAGTCGGTGAAGGTGAGTGGCTCGGGGCTCGAAAGGCCTATTCCGAGTTCGCATTGCCGACGGCGTGGCGGCCGTGAGCGAGCTCCCGATCGGAGGGTCGGCCCAGCCCGGCGAAGGAGCGTTCAATCCCAAGACGATGCTCCTCATAACCGCGGTCGGAGTCCTTGCCTTCGTCGCGATGCTGGTGCTCGGCGCCTATGCGCCGGACTTGCGCTCCGGCCGCAACGGGGGCGCCCATGCGCTGTCCAATGCCGCGACCGGCTTCAGCGGGCTCGTCCGGCTCGCGCAGGCGACGGGCCGCAACCCGGTCATTGTCCGCGCCGAAGACCAGCTCGACAGCGAGGACCTCGTCGTCGTCACTCCGGACCACGGCTCGACCGACCTTTCCACCGTCATGCAGCGGCGCGGACCCCGGGCGACCCTCCTCGTCCTTCCCAAATGGGATACGGCTCCTGACGAAGCCAGGACCGGATGGGTTCGGGTGTCGGGGCTTTTGCCGGCCGACGATCCCGAGCGCACCCTTGCTCCATCGACCCCGCTCGTGATCGCCCGCGAGCGGGGAGACAGGACAGAGCTCAAGACCGTCCAGTTCGGCGCCCCGCCGGAGCTTCGATTCCTCGCCCCGGCGGTGGTCCAGACGATGACCAGCGATCAGCTCGATCCGATCATCACCGATGCAGCGGGGCGCATTGTCCTCGGGAAACTCAAGCTTGGACAGATCTACATCCTCGCCGATCCCGACCTTCTGAACAATCACGGGATGGGAGACGAGCGGCAGGCGCGGGCTGCTCTTTCGCTCCTCGATTATGTCAACAGCACGGGAGCGACATCGGTCCTGTTCGACGTCACCGCAAATGGGCTCGGCCGTTCACGCAGCCCCCTGAGGCTCGCCTTCGACGCGCCCTTCCTTGCCGTCACCCTCACGATCTTCGCGGCGATGCTCCTTGCCGGATGGCAGGCTCTGGTTCGCTTCGGACCAGCGAGGCTTCCCGAGCGCGCCATCGCGTTCGGCAAGGCGGCGCTCGTCGACAACAGCGCTGCGCTGATCCGGAAGGCCGGGCGCGAGACCCGGCTCGGCGGACGCTATGTTGAGGTGATCCGCGATCGCGCGATCGATCTCTTTCGGCTGCCTCCAGCGCTCGACCGGGAAGAAAGCCGGGCGCGCCTCGAAGGCTTGAATCCTGGCCGCAGCTTCGCGGCTCTTGAACACAGGGCCGAAGCGGCGCGCACGAGGGACGAGCTCCTCGGCGCGGCGCAATCACTCAATCAATGGCTCGAGGAGGTCCAACGGTGAACGTCGACGAAGTCCAGAAGCTCGGGCAGGCGATCAGGAAGGAGATCGCAAAGGCGGTCGTGGGCCAGGAGTCGAGCATCGAGCTGATGCTGGTGGCGCTGCTGGCCGGCGGGCACATCCTTCTCGAAGGTCCACCTGGCACCGCCAAGACCCTCCTCGCCCACAGCTTCGCCGAGGCCGTCGGACTGGACTACGGTCGGATCCAGTTCACCCCCGACCTCATGCCCGCGGACATCATCGGCGCCAATCTCTTCAATTTCCAGACCTCGAGCTTCACACTCACCCGGGGTCCGATCTTCACCGAGCTTCTTCTCGCCGACGAGATCAACCGGACGCCGCCCAAGACCCAGGCCGCGCTCCTCGAGGCAATGCAGGAGCGTCAGGTGACGGTCGATGGAGAAAGCCACGAGCTCAGCGAGAGATTCACGGTCGTCGCGACCCAGAACCCGATCGAGCAGCAGGGAGTCTATCCCCTGCCCGAAGCACAGCTCGACCGGTTCCTGTTCAAGCAGACCGTCGATTATCCCTCGCTCGATGAAGAGCGGAAGATCATTGCCACCCATGGCGCCGAGAAAATGGCGATGGAGCCCTCGGCCTGGGGGATCGAGAGACAGGCCGACCCCGCGCTCATCAGCGCCGCGCTTGAGGCAGTGAACAAGGTGCGGCTCGTCGACGAGATCATCGACTATATAGCGGCGCTGGTTCGAGGCACGCGCGAGAACCCCGAACTCCAATCGGGTGCGAGTCCCCGGGCGGGTGCGATGCTCGGCGGCGCCGCCCGGGCGAGGGCCGCGCTCGACGGCCGTGATTTTGTCATTCCGGACGACGTGAAGGCGCTCGCTTCCGCGCTCCTCCGTCACCGGGTCATCCTGTCCCCAGCCGCGGAGATCAACGGCCGCAAGGTCGAGGAGATCGTGACCGCGATCATCGAGACCATCGAGGCGCCGCGTTGATCTATCCTACGCGGATCGCGGTGATCGGTACGGCGGCGGGCGCCCCTCTCGGGCTCGTCTTCGCTGCCATCGAGCCGAGATGGTGGTTCATTGCGCTCTCGTGGCCGCTCGCGCTTCTTCTCCTCACCGCTCTCGACGCTTTCAAGGGCCACGCCAAGGCGAGCGCCCGGATCGATCTTCCGGCACACGCTTACGTCGGCGAGACCCGTGATTGCACCGTCAGCGTCTCGGTCCGAAGCGCCCCGCGCAATGCGTGGGTCGCGCTTCAGCATTCGCGTCTCGTCTCGATCGAAGACGACGGCCGAGCGCGCGTACCCCTGGAGGACGGCCTCGGCGCTGTACTGGTGCCGCTCGAACTGGTTCGCAGGGGAATAGCGCGGTTCGAGCGCCTGTGGCTCCGCTGGACCGGCCCGCTCGGACTCGCCTGGCACCAGCAGACGGTCGAGCTCGATGATACGCTTTGCGTCCTCCCGGATCTTCGTCCCGTCGAGGACCGGGGAGCTCGCATTTTCGAGCGTTACGCACTCGAAGGCACAATCACCCAGCTCGCGCGCGGCGAGGGCTCGGACTTCGACACCCTGACCGATTTCAGGACCGGCATGGACCGCCGGTCGATCGACTGGAAGCAGTCGGCCCGGCACTTGAAGCTCCTTGCGAAGCAATACCGGACCGAGCGCAACAGCCAGATCGTCCTCGCGATCGATACGGGCCGGCAGATGTGTGAGCCCGTCGCGGGGATCGCGCGTGTCGACCGCTGCGTCTCGGCGATGCTGCTCACCGCCTGGATCGCGCTCAAGCTCGGCGATCGGGTTGCCATAAACGCATTCGATTCGCGGCCCCGGCTCGCAAGCGGATTCGTGTCTGGAGGCGGCGCGTTTCCCGAGCTCAATCGCATCGCCGCCGAGATCGACTACAGCGCTGAAGAGACCAACTACACCTTTGCGCTGACCACGCTCGGCGCGAGGCTCACTCGACGCTCGATGGTCATCCTCTTCACCGAGTTCACCGACCCGGTCTCCGCCGACTTCATGCTGCGCGCGATCCGAGGCCTCGGCGAGAAGCATCTCGTGATCATCGTCGTGCTTCGCGACGAGGAGCTCGAGGGCATCGTGGACAGTGTCCCCGAAAGTGCTGACGACATTGCCCGTGCGGTTACGGCGTCCGCCCTCCTGAAGGAGCGGAAGGTGGTGATCACCCGGCTCCGGCACCTCGGCGTCCATGTCGTCGAGAGCGAATATGACAAGGTCAGCGAGAGCGTGGTCCACACCTATCTCGATCTCAAGAAGAGAGATCTCCTGTGAACGCCCCGCTCGTCGGGACGCCCGATGCCCCGCTCGTCAATGCGACGCGCTTCCGGCAAGCGCACGAATCGGACTGGCAGCGGCTCGAACAGATCGTGACGAGGATCGAGAAACGCTCGCTCAGGGTTCTCGACGACGAGGATCTCCTCGCGCTTCCGGGACTCTACAGGACAACGCTCTCATCGCTCTCGGTCGCCCGCGACACGTCGCTTGACCGGGCGCTGGTGACCTACCTCGAGCGGCTGTGTACGCGCGCCTATTTCCAGATCTACGGAGTGCAGACTCCAGCGTGGCGCCAGATCACGAGCTTCTTCATCCGCGGGTGGCCGGATGCCGTCAGGAACCTGTGGCGCGAAACCCTGTTCTGCGTCGCGCTGACCTTTGGCGCAGCGCTCCTCGCCTTTCTGCTCGTGAGCGGTGACCCCAGCTGGTTCTACTCCATCATTCCAGGAGGCCTCGCGGAGGGTCGCGATCCCACGGCCTCCGCCGCGTTCCTCCGCTCGACCCTCTACAGCAAGGAAAAGGACTGGCTCGGAGTCTTTGCGACCTTCCTATTCGCCCACAACAGCCAGATCGCCATATTCTCGTTCGCGCTCGGCTTTGCCTTCGCAGTGCCGACCGTCCTTCTCATTCTCTACAACGGCCTGATGCTCGGCGCCTTGTTCGCGGTGTTCTCGACCAAGGGGCTGACGCTCAATCTGCTTGGCTGGTTAATGATCCACGGAACGACAGAGATTTTCGCCATCTGCATCTCGGGCGCTGCGGGAATTCGGATCGGCCTTGCAATCGCCTTTCCCGGGACGCTGTCCCGCACGGACTCGGCGGTGAGGGCGGGACGGACCTCGGCGACGGCGATGATCGGCTGCGTCCTCATGCTTGCCGTGGCCGGCCTTCTCGAAGGAGTGGGCCGGCAGACGATCAACAGCGATTCGCTGCGGATGCTGATCGGAGCCGCGGTCCTGATGGCCTGGCTCGCCTATTTTTATGCCTGGCCGGGCGCGAGGGGCGCTCGTGGCGAATAAGGCTCTCCGCGGGCTCAGGCGGACCTTCATCACTCCTGAGGGAGTCGACCTCAGGCTCGAGCTCGGCTCGGCCGGATCCCGGGCTGCCGCATTCATGATCGACGTCGTGATGATGCTCCTCATTCTCGTCACGGTAACGATCGCGCTGGCCTATCTCGCACGCGGCGGCCACTCCGGGGTGCTTCAGTTCATCGCGGTGCTCTGGCTGATCGGATCGTTCGTCCTTCGCAACGGCTGGTTCTCGCTGTTCGAGATGGGGAGCCGCGGCGCAACTCCGGGCAAACGCCTCCTCGGGCTCCGAGTCGTTGCTCGCGACGGCGCCCGCCTCACCGGTGCCGCGGTGGTCGCGCGCAACGCCATGCGCGAAATCGAGATCTTCCTTCCGCTCTCGTTCCTTGGCGCCCAGGCGGCCGAGGGAATCGCGGACACTTTCCTCGTCATCTTCGCGCTGATTTGGAGCACCATCTTCATGCTTTTCCCGCTTTTCAACCGCGATCGACTTCGAGTCGGGGACCTCGTCGCGGGGACCTGGGTGGTGCGTAACGAGAAGGCAGGCCTCTCCTCCGACCTGGTCGGCAGCGCCTATCGCGCGAGACGCACGTTCCCGCCCGCCGCGCTCGAGCTCTACGGCATTTACGAGTTGCAGACCCTCGAAGACGTGCTTCGCAAGGAAAATCCCGACTCTATCGTCACCGTTGCACAGACGATCCGGAGCAAGGCAGGACTGCCGGATGACGGGGACGATTACGGGTTTCTCTCCGATTATTATGCGGCGCTCTGCGCCCATCTCGAGAGACGAATGATGGTGGGACAGAGGCGCGAGACCAAGTTCGTGGAATAGGCCTAGTAAAGTTCGCTTGACATCGCCAGTTCGCCTGATGTAAAGCATCCTTGTCTAATAGACAAAGGAGCTTGACGATGTTTGCTGCAAAGCAGAGCGACTTCACCCCCGCGCAGCGGGCTCACGTTCGAAGGACCTTGTGGCTGCTGCTCGTCTACGCAGTGATCCTGCCTCCGCTCGTCTGGATCCGCGCGAACATCCCGGTCGCCGGGTACATTCCTGTGCTGATGGCGATCGTCGCCTCGCTTCCGGTGCTGGGGATCTTCGCGAGCTGGGGCCGATATCTTTCCGACGAACGCGACGAATACCACCAGTCGCTGACGCTTCGCCGGAATGCCGTCGCGACCAACGCGACGATGGGCGCAGCGGTGGCCTGGGGCTTCCTCCAGGCCTTTGGCGTGATGCCCCTGATCGAGACCTACTGGGTCCCCTTCGTCTGGGTCGTCATCCAGGGCCTGTTCGGATGCCTCACCCTCTTCTCGCGCGGCGAAGCCTGACGAACCGACACGGGCGTCAATAAGAAAGGACGACTTGCCATGCTCCCGAACCCCGCGATGAAACGGTACAATTCGAGAATGGTCCGGTTGTGGCTGGTCTATGCAGCCTTCCTCCTGGTCGCCATTTACATGTTCAAGCATCAACTGCTGAGCGGCCCCGTCGCCTATGGAGTCGCGGTCCTCCCGGCGATCCCGATCATCCTCGTCTTCGCCACGGTCGGCCGTTACCTGATCGAGGAGAGTGACGAATATCTTCGAATGCTGATGGTCCGCCAGACGCTCTGGGCAAGCGGGTTCGCGCTCAGCCTTGCGACCATCTGGGGGTTCCTCGAAAGCTTCGATCTCGTCGATCACGTCGACGCTTATTACATCGCGATTGTGTGGTTCCTCGGCCTTGGCGTCGGCGCAGTCATCAACAGGCTGACGCTGGGCTCGACGGTGAAATGCTGATGGACAATCGTCTTCGCATCCTTCGAGCCGAACGCGCCTGGAGCCAGCAGGATCTCGCCGAGCGACTCGAGGTGTCGCGCCAGAGCGTGAACGCTATCGAGACCGGCAAATATGATCCTTCGCTTCCGCTCGCTTTCAGGATTGCCGAGCTGTTCGATCTTCCGATCGAAGAGATATTCGTCTCGCCCTCACGGCACAGCTCCAAGGCAATCTAGGCCTCTGCGCCGGCTCCAACCGTCACGGTGAGATCCATGTCGGCCTTGAGGAGCTTGGAGATCGGGCAGTTCTTCTTGGCCTCTTCGGCGAGAGCCCGAAGCCTGCTCTCGTCGAGATCCGGCACGTCCGCCTTGAGTTCGAGATCGGAGCGAGTGACGGTGAAGCCCTCGCCTTCCTGCTCGAGCTTCACCCGCGCCTTGGTCTCGAGTCTCGCATCGGTGACCCCCTCCTTGGCGAGCGCAAACGAGAGCGCCATCGTGAAGCAGCCGGCATGCGCCGCTGCGATCAGCTCTTCAGGATTGGTGCCGGGCTCGTTCTCGAAGCGGGTGTGGAAACCGTAGCGCTGGTCGGTGAGAACTCCCGACTGCGTCGTGATCTCGCCTTTTCCGTCCTTGCCGGTTCCATCGTAGCGGGCAGTTGCCCAGCGGGTGATTGCCATCGTTCCTGTCCTCCTTCGTTCAGGCGGTCTCCACTTCTGCCATGGCCTCATCGATGATCGCTTCAGCACGCAAGAAGAGCTGGGTGTCGACGACGACTCCCGATGCGGCCGAATTCTCGATGACCTGGCTCGGGCGCGAAGCGCCGATGATCGCCGATGCGACGTTTGGCTCGCGAAGCACCCATGCCAGCGCGAATTGCGGAAGCGTCAGCCCGGCCTCCTCCGCGATCGGCTTCAGCTTCTGGACCGCTCGAAGCACCTCGGGCTCCATCAGTCGGTCCATGAACCCGCCCATCTCCTCGCTCGCGGCGCGTGAGTCGCGGGGCGGCGGCTTGTCGGGATCATATTTGCCGGTGAGCACGCCCTGGCCGAGCGGCGACCACACGATCTGTGAAATGCCGTTGGCGGCGCAAAGCGGAATGACCTCGTCTTCCGGCTCGCGCCAGAGAAGCGAATATTGGGGCTGGCTCGAGACGAACTTCTCGAGATGCCCGTCGCCGGCAAGGTCGATCGCTGCCTGGATCCGGTCCGCCGGCCATTCCGAGAAACCGATGTAGCGCGTCTTGCCGCTCTGGACGGCGCGGGTCAGCGCCTCCATCGTTTCCTCGAGCGGAGTGTCCCAGTCGTAGCGATGGCACTGGTAGAGATCGACGTAGTCGGTCTGCAGCCTTCGGAGCGATGCATCGAGCTGCTTTTCGATCTGCTCGCGCGAAAGGCCGCGATCGGTGGCCGTCATCGGGAAGTAGAGCTTGGTCGCAAGCACGTAGGAATCGCGGCCCCGATCCTTGAGAGCCTCGCCGAGGAAGGTCTCCGCGGCTCCACGTCCGTAGATATTGGCCGTGTCGATGAAGTTGATGCCCTGGTTGAACGCCTCGTCGAGGCAGGCGCGGGCCCTCTCCGCTTCCACCCCGACTCCGTAGGTAAGCCAGGAGCCCAGTGAGATTTCGGATACCTCGAGGTCGCTGTCGCCGAGCTTGCGGATTTTCATTCCTGGAGCCTCCTTCGCCCCCACCCGGGACAACCCCGCAGGGACGCTTGCCGTTCCCGGGCGCATTGCGCTTTTCGGGGCAAGCTGGAAAGAGCACCGAGCCATGTCTGTCGGGCTCCAATATCTTCAAACAGGCGGTCGCCGGGTCGCCTACCGGCGGCGTGAAGGCGAGACACCCACCCTCCTTTTCCTCCCTGGCTATCGGTCGGACATGGAGGGGACCAAGGCCCTCGCACTCGACGAGTTCGCCAGGGAGAGCGGCTTGGCGATGCTTCGCTTCGACTATTCGGGGACGGGCTCCAGCGCCGGAAGGTTCGAGGACGGCACCCTTGCCTCTTGGCTCGACGAGGCCCTCGCTGTTCTGGACGTGCTGACAAAGGGCCCCGTGATCCTGGTCGGCTCGTCGATGGGAGGCTGGATCGCGTTTCATCTCGCGCTTCTTCGACCCGAGCGAATCCGGGCCCTCGTCGGAATCGCCGCGGCGCCCGATTTTACCGACTGGGGCTTTTCGGAGGCGCAAAAGGCGGCCCTGGCGAGGGACGGGCGGATCGAGGAACCCAATCCCTATGGCGGCGAACCGCAGCTCTTCACCGCTTCCTTCTGGGAGTCGGGCCAGCGCCTTCGGCTTCTCGAGAGCGAGATCGGGGTCGAATGCCCGGTTCGACTGGTCCATGGCGATCTCGATCCGGAGGTCCCGCTCGAGGTCGCTTTCAGGCTGATGCGCCAGCTCCGTTCATCCGATGTCCAGCTGGAAATCCTCAAGGGGGGCGGTCATCGCTTGTCGGAGCCGAACGAGATCCGGGCGATCCTCGGCACCGTTCGAGCCCTTCTGGAGCCTTAAAGCTTGATCCTCTTGTTTGCCGCCGCCGTCGCTGCCGCCGCGCCACCCGCGGCGGGGTCCTGTCCAAACCTCGTGACCCCCGACGCCCTCGTGTGCCGAGCGCTCGCGGCGGAGAAGAGCGGGGATCACCAGGCCGCTGCTCAGTCATTCGAGGAAGCGGCAAAGGCCGCCTCCGACAAGGACCCCGCGACGGCGCGCCTCTATGCGGCGGCTGGCAACCTGTGGATCGCCGCGAACCAGCCGGGGAAGGCTGCGCTCGACCTCGACAGGGCGCTCGCGCTGCCCGGCCTCGAGGCCGAGCAGCGTGGAGAGGCCCTGCTCGATCGCGCCCGGGCAGCCGAGGCACAGAACGATCTCAAGACCGCAAGGGCGAAGGCCAACGAGGCCGCGCAAACCATTTCCGCTGACCCCTTCTACTGGTATTTCTCGGCAGCACTCGCGATCCGCGAGAACGACGTCGCGACCGCCCAGATGGCGATTGGCAAGGCATTGACGCTTGCCCCCTCGGACCCGACGATCCTCTTCGAGGCGGGCCATGTCGCCGACATCACCGGGGACGACGACAAGGCCCGAAGCTACTGGATGCGGGCCGCCGGCAGCGACCCCAACGGCGAGATCGGAAAGGCCGCGGCCAAGGCTGTCGAGATGCTCGGGGTTACCCCAACCGTGAAGACGGATCCCGGTAAGCCGAGGTAAGCCCGGGCACGGCCTAGCCGAGGTCGTAATCGACCGTCGTCACCACTCGGACTTTCTGGAACGGCGAGCTCCCGCCCGACGAGCCGCAGTCGTCACATTCCTCGCCATCGCGTGCGCCGACAGAGAAATATCCCTGGCTCGCGGTCTTGATCTTGCCCACTCCGGCGCCGCTGTCGTGCGCGAACTGTTCGGCGCTTAACCGGGCGTTCTTCGTAGCCTCGGCGATCATCTGGGGCTTCAGCGCGTTCAGCCCGGTGAAGGTATAGCTGACGTTGCTTCCCGAAAGCTCGACTCCTGCGCGGAGCAGCTCGGCCTGCCGGGTAAAGGCCGAGCGCACCCGCATGACGTCGTTGGTGCGCAGCTGGAGCGAGCGCCGAACGACGAGCATCTGGGGCCCGACCGGCCTTCCCGCATTGTCGCGCTGCTGCTCGCGGCTGAGGGTCACATTGGTGTCCGCGACCTCGTCAGCCTTGAACCCGGCGCGCTGGAAGAAGGCGCGGACCGCGCGGGCCTGGGAGTCCACCGACTGCTGGACCGACGCGAGGTCTTCGCCCTGGTGCGAGAAGTCGACCGACCATGTCGCAAGATCGGCGGTGACGTTGCGTTCGGAGACTCCGCGCACGGTCACCGAGCGGTGCTCCGCCATCTTCGAGCGGCGAAGTCCGTCGCCGAGCGCGTAGCCACTCGTCGTAATGCCGATCGCAAAAATCGCGACCGCGCCCAGGAGGACGGCGCGGCTGTCCTGCAGCGTGTTGATCATGGGATGAAAACCCGTGCGTTCGTCCGCATATACGAGCAGCCACCGGGCACGATCGCCGGTCACGGCTGCGACGAACCGTGTATTTATAGCGATGAATTGAGCGAGGCGAAATGAAATTCCTGCATTCGATGATCCGCGTCTCCGATCCGGAAGCGACTGTTGCATTCTTTCAACTACTGGGCCTCGAGGAGCGGCGAAGGATGGACAACGAGGCCGGCCGGTTCACGTTGATCTTCCTCGGCGTCCCCGGTGACGATGGAGGCGAGGTCGAGCTCACCTGGAACTGGGACGAAAGCGGCTATGACGGGGGCCGGAATTTTGGCCATCTCGCCTACCAGGTCGACGACATCTACGGGACCTGCCAGCGCCTCATGGATGGCGGAGTGACGATCAACCGTCCGCCGCGCGACGGACGAATGGCCTTCGTCAGGAGCCCCGACAATATCTCGATCGAGCTTCTCCAGAAGGGCGCCGCACTCGAACCGGCGGAGCCGTGGCTGTCGATGCCGAACACCGGTCAATGGTAGGCTGGCCCGACCGGCGCTTTCTCGCCCTCGTCGGGACCGAGCACCCGATCGTCCAGGCGCCGATGGCGGGTGCGGGCGGAGTGGACCTGTGCGTGGCGGCGATCGAGGGCGGAGCGCTCGGCTCGCTCCCCTGCGGAATGCTCTCGCCCGGCGAGGTCCGCGAAGCCGTCGCTTCCGTACGCGCCCGGAGCAACGGGACCTTTGCACTCAATTTCTTCTGCCACTCGATGCCCGATGGCGCCGACGACAGCGCGTGGCGCGCCCTCCTCAAGCCCTATTACGAGGAGTTCGGCGTCGAGGCCGGAAAAGGCGGCGCAACGCGTCTCCCGTTCGATTCGACCATGTGCGCCGTCATCGAGGAGGCGAGGCCTCCCGTCGTCACCTTCCATTTCGGCCTCCCTCAGCCAGGGCTTCTCGACCGGGTGAAGGCAACCGGAGCTCTCGTCATCGGCAATGCAACGAGCGTCGAGGAGGCGCTCTGGCTGGACGAGCGCGGGGTCGACGCGATCATCGCCCAGGGATTTGAAGCGGGCGGACATTCCGGTCGCTTTCTCGGGACCGATCCAGCCGAGGCGCTGGGCCTCTTCGCCCTCGTCCCCCTTGTAGTCGACCGCGTCTCGGTTCCGGTGATTGCTGCCGGGGCCATCGCCGATGCGCGCGGCATTGCCGCCGCTTTGGCCCTCGGAGCGAGCGCAGTCCAGCTCGGAACGGCCTACCTCCACGCGCCGGAAGCGGCCATCAGCGAGGTGCACCGAAGGCGGCTGGCGGAAGGCCGAACGGTCTTCACGAACCTCTTGACCGGCGGGCTCGCCCGCGGGCTTCGAGGCCGCCTGATCGAGGAACTGGGCGCGGTGCGCGAGGAAGCGCCGCCCTACCCTCTTGCTAGCGCGGCGCTCGCCCCGATCCGCGCCGCCGCCGAGAAACAGGGTGAGTTCGGATTTGGGCCCATGTGGGCGGGACAGGCGGCGCCTCTCGGGCAGTCGCTTGGTGCGAGCGATCTCACCCGAAAGCTCGCGGCCGAGGCGCTGGCGATCGTCTCCGGGCGCGCGTAGGAGACCGCCCGTGGATATCGTTCCCGTTCCTGCCTTCAGTGACAATTACATCTGGCTCGTCCACGATCCGGAGAGCGGTGAGACGGCGGTCGTCGATCCCGGCGATGCCGCCCCGGTCCTGGCCGAAGCGGGACGGCGGAACTGGTCGATCGACCAGGTCTGGAACACGCACTGGCATCCCGACCACACGGGAGGCAATCTCGCAGTCAAGGAGGCGAGCGGTGCTCTGGTCTCGGGACCCGCCGTCGAAAATATCGCCGGCCGCGACGTCCCGCTTGAGGAAGGCGACGAGGTGAGGCTCGGCCGCCATGTCGGGCGGGTGATCGAGGTCCCCGGGCACACCCTTGGCCATATCGCACTGGTCTTCGAGGACGAGGGGGTCGCCTTTGTCGGCGACACGCTGTTCGCGATGGGCTGCGGACGGCTGTTCGAGGGAACGCCGGAGCAGATGTACCGCTCGCTCCAGCGTCTCGCGCAGCTGCCGGACGAGACCCGCCTTTACTGCGCGCACGAATACACGCTCGCCAATGCCCGCTTCGCGGCCTTCACCGAGCCCGCCAACGAAGCGGTCAGGGAGAGGCTCTCGAAGGTCCAGTCCCTTCGCGACTCTGGCAGGATCACGGTCCCCACGACCGTCGCCGAGGAACGTGAAACCAATCCCTTCGTTCGCTCCACTAACGTGGAGGAATTTGCGCGTCGCAGGCTCGCGAAAGACAGCTTCCGTTCATGAACGGGGGCGCTTTCGGGACGCCTGCGAAATGTTTCGAGGAGGTCAAGATGCGTGGCATTTCTCTCCTGATCGCGGGCACGGTTCTCGCATCCTGCACGACCGCTCCGCCGCCGCCCTCGGCGGGGGTTCGGACCCCGAGCGGACAGCGGGCCTACGAGACCCTGATCGCCAACAAGGTTCCCGGCCAACCCATGAACTGCCTTCCGACCTATCACCAGAACGACATGTCGATCATCGACGGCCAGACCGTCGCCTTCAGGTCCGGGACGAAGACGGCCTATCTCGTGAAGCTCACTCCTGGCTGCGAGCTCCTCGACGCAGGCCATTACGCGCTTCTCTCGCGCCAGTTCGGCGGCGCCCAACTGTGCCGCGGAGACATCCAGCAGGTGGTCGACATCCAGAACCGGATGACGGTAGGCAGCTGCACCGTCGCGGAGATCATCCCCTACACGAGGCCGTAGCCTCCGTCCGGGTGAGCTACTTGCGATAGAGTCCTTCGAGGCGCTCGCCATAGGCCTTGGAAATGACATGGCGCCGGATCTTCATCGACGGCGTCAATTGCTCGTTCTCGATGCTGAACGGCTCGTCGGCCAGTACGAACCGCCGGACCTTTTCGATCACGGAAAGCTCCGAGTTCACCCGGTCGACCGCCGACTGAAGGCGCTGGTGGAGGTCGCTGGCCGAGGCGATTTCCGGGTCCGGCACGAGCAAGGCGACAAGGTGTGGCCGCCGGTCGCCGTAGACCATCGCCTGAGCGATCTCGTTCTGCAGGGTGAGCATGCCCTCGACCCGCTGCGGCGAGATGTTGTCGCCCTTGTCGTTGACGAGGATGTCCTTCTTGCGGTCGGTGATCTTGATCCGGCCCTTCTCGTCGAAATGACCGACATCGCCGGTTCCGAGCCAACCATCGCGAAGCACTCGGGCGGTCTCTTCCTCGTTGCGCCAATAGCCATGCATGACGAGCTCGCCGCGGACCATGATCTCGCCGTCCTCGGCAATGCGCACCTCCGTGTTCTTGATCGGCGGACCGACCGTGTCGAGGCGGATCCCGGCACTCGGCCGATTGCACGCGAGAACCGGGCCGGTCTCGGTCTGGCCATATCCCTGGAGGAAGGTGATCCCGAGCGATTCGAAGAACAGCCCGACTTCGGGATTGAGCGGAGCGCCGCCCGAGACCCAGGCCTTCTGCCGCTTCCCGATCTTCGCGCGCACCTTCTTGCGCAAGGTCAGCGAGAGAATCCCGTCCATCGGAAGGTCCCAGGGCCTGAACCTGCCCCTGGCCCGGTCGCTGCCGATCTTCAGCGCCCGCGCCATGAGATATTTGGAAAGACCGCCCTGCGCCTCGATCGACTTCATGATCCTTGCACGAAGCATCTCGAACAGGCGCGGGACGACGACCATGATCGTCGGCTGCACTTCCTCGATGTTCGAGGCGAGCTTTTCGAGGCTCTCGGCGTAATAGATCTGGGCGCCAAGAGCGATCGGGAAGTGCTGCCCTCCGGTATGCTCGTAGGCGTGGCTTGCAGGAAGGAAGGACAGGAAGATTTCGTCATCCCAGCCGAAGTCGGTCGAGATGACATCGGTGCAGCCCTCGAGATTGTGAAGGATGGCGCCGTGGTGCTGCCTTACTCCGCGCGGAGCGCCGCCGGTGCCGCTGGTGTAGATGAGGCAGGCGAGCGAATCGCGTCTGACCGTCGAGACCTCTCGTTCGAGCGCTGCCACGTCGGCCTCGAGCGAGGCGAGCCTGCTCCACGAATGACAACTCACCCAGTCGGGCGCCTGCACCGACTGGATCGGCTCCATCGCAATGACATGATGGCATTCGTTCGTCGTCAGAACCGCCGGGATAAGGTTCTTGGCGAGCTTCTGGCTGGAGACGATCACTGCTCTCGCGCCCGAATTCTCGAGAATGTGGGAGTGATCGCGGGGCGTGTTGGTGGTGTAGGTGGGGACTGTCACGCAGCCCGCGGCCATGATCGCGAGGTCCGAGATCAGCCATTCCGGCCGGTTCTCGCTGACGAGTGCCACCCGATCGCCGGGCTTAAGGCCGATCGCCTTCAGGGAGGCTGCGAGCGAGGCGACCTGCCGTGCCGCCTGCGCCCAGCTGATGGACCGCCACTCGCGCTCCTGCTTCGCCCACAGGAAGGGCTGGTCGCCCTTTTCGGCCGCGCGCGTCAGAAACAGCGTGACCAGGTTTTCAAACCGTTCGAGTTGCCGAGCCAAGCTTCCCCCTATTCAGAAACGACCACCCCTTCGCTTCGCGGATCGGCGCCGCCTTCCCATCGGCCGTCAATCCATCCGATCGCATTGGCCTTATAGGTACCCGGCGGCAATGTCCTGACGCTCGAATGCCCCAGCGCCTCGAGCTGCGGGACCATGCCTTCGAGATAGGTGCCGCTTTCAACGAAGATCGTGTCGCCCGGCGCATAGATCATCGGCAGGGCAACGGCCTCCTGCGGCGGCAGATGGAAGTCGATGACGCCGATGATCGTCTTGATGACCTGCGCGGGGATGGTCGAGCCTCCCGCGGCACCCACGGCAAGGACGACATGGCCGTCGGGCCCGTAGACGATCGTCGGGCTCATCGAGCTTCGCGGCCTCTTGCCTCCTTCGACCCTGTTGGCGACCGGGCAACCGTCCTTCTCGGGCTCGAAGCTGAAATCGGTCAGCTCGTTGTTGAGATAATAGCCATTGACCATGAGCCCCGAGCCGAACGAGCTCTCGATGGTCGAAGTCTCCGACGCGACGTTCCCCCAGCGATCGACCACGACGAAGTGCGACGTCCCGCGCTCCGGCTGGGCGGCGGGCGTGCAGACGACCTCGGCACCAGCGGGCGTCCCGGGCCGAACGCTCGCCAGGCTGGTCGTTGGTGATATCAGTGCCGAGCGCGTGGCGAGATAGGCGGGGTCTATCAGCCCCGCCATCGGGACTTTCACGAAATCCTCGTCGGCGAGATATTTATCACGGTCGGCATAAGCGATGCGTTCGGATTCGGCGATAAGGTGCCAGGCCGTCGGCGAACGCGGCCCAAGCGCCGAAAGGTCGAACCGCTCGAGCTGCTTCAGGGTCGCATAGACCGTGAATCCCCCTGACGATGACGGGCCCATCCCGCAGATGCGATAGGCACGGTAGACGCCGCACACCGGAGGCCGGGGCTTGGCCTCGTAGGAGGAGACGTCGCCTACCGTCATCGGCGCCGGATTGTGCGGCGCACCGCTCACGGTCGCGGCGATCGCCTGCGCGTTCGGCCCGACGTAGAAACTGTCGGGGCCAAGGCGGGCGAGCTTCTCGAGGAAGCTCGCGAACGCCGGGTTCCTGACGAGCGTGCCGACGGGCTTCGGCTCCCCGTTCGCCTGGTAGAAGGTCGAGCGCGCCTCGGCCGAGAGCGCCCCGGTCGCTCGATATTTGGAAAGCGAATTGTAAAGTCTTGGAGTGACCTTGAAGCCGTCACGGGCAAGCCTGATCGCCGGCTGGAACAGCGCCGACCAGGAGAGCTTGCCGTAGCGCTGGTGGGCAAGCGCAATCATGCGGATGTTGCCCGGCACCCCGACGCTCTTGCCGCCGGGCTGGGCGTCGCTGAACTCCATCGGCCGATCGCCCTTGTAGAACCAGCGCCCGTAGGCTGCGTGAGGCGCGGTCTCGCGCCCGTCGAAGGTCACGGGCTGGGCGCCGCGGTCGGAATAGACGAGATAGCCCCCGCCCCCGATCCCCGAGCTTTGCGGCTCGACGACGTTCAAGGCGAGAAGGGTCGCGAACGCGGCGTCGGCCGCGCTCCCCCCTTCGTGCAGGATCTCGACCCCCGCGGCTGCGGCACGGGGGTCCGCGGCGCTGACCATGCCGGGATGGCTCGGTGGCTCGGAATGCGATGGACTGGTGCAGCTGCCGAACAGGGCGGCGGCGAAAACGAACGTGGAACGCAGGCGCATGAGCGGGCGCTACTCGGTCCCGACTGCCTCGGCAATGTTGGCAAAGCCTTCGCTCTTCAGGCGATCCGCAATACCCAGAGCGATCCGCCGAACGATCCCAGGCCCCTCGTAGACCAGCGCGGAATAGAGCTGGACCAGGCTCGCCCCGGCACGGATTCGCTCCCAGGCATCGTCGGCGTTGGCGATGCCCCCCACTCCGACCAGCGGGATCTCGCCGCCGCTGGCTCGCCGGAAGCGTCGCAGCGCGTCAAGCGCAAGCGCTTTCAAGGGCTTTCCCGAAAGCCCCCCGCTCTCGTTCGAATGAACCGAGATGAGCGCCGGGCGCGAGACGGTCGTGTTGGCGACGATGATCGCTGCGATTTCGTGGTCGATCGCTGCTCTCACGATGCGCTCGGGATCGCTCTCTTCGAGATCCGGTGCGACCTTGAGGAAGATCGGTTTCTTCGAGCCGATCTCCTTGACCGAGGAAAGGAGATCCCTGAGCGCCCCCTCGTCCTGGAGCTGCCGGAGCCCCGGCGTGTTGGGCGAGCTGATGTTGATCGTCAGGTAATCGGCGACAGGCGCCATCCTCCTCACGCCCTCGACATAGTCGGAGATCCGATCGGCGCTGTCCTTGTTCGCGCCGATGTTGACGCCGACCAGTCCCCGGGTCCGGCGGCGTCTCGACAGGCGCTCGAGCGCGTCCGCCTGGCCCTGGTTGTTGAAACCCATCCGATTGATCACCGCTTCGTCCTCGGCCAGCCGGAAAAGGCGCGGGACCGGGTTTCCTCGCTGCGGGCGGGGCGTCAGCGTTCCGACCTCGACGAACCCGAATCCGAGGCCGAGCATCGGCTCGAACACCTCGGCGTCCTTGTCGAACCCGGCGGCAAGGCCGATGGGGTTGGGAAAGTCGAGACCGGCAACCCGCGTTTCCAGCATCGGCGCATGCGGCGGCTCCCCAGTGAGGCCGGTTCTGCCCTTGAGCTTCAGGAGCGCGATCGTGGCCCGGTGCGCACGCTCGGCATCGAGGCGGAACAACAATGGCCGGATCAGCTCGTAGGGGCGCACGCCCGCGCCTATGGCATGCCGTGGCGAAATCGTCATGCCGAGGTTGAGTTTTCCGGCGCAACGGACTAAATCGGAGTGGAAAGCTCCGAATTGCGTTCAGAGAGACGATGCGCCTCAGCCATCTAGCCGATTATGCGGTCGTACTGATGACCGCCGCCGCCCGCCGGCCCGCCGGTGCGCGCCTCAGCGCGACCGAGCTTTCGACCGATACCGGTGTTCCGCTTCCAACGACCCAGAAACTGATGGGACAGCTTGCAGCCTCGGGCCTCCTGACGAGTGCTCGCGGCGCGAGCGGCGGCTTTGCGCTTTCAAGGCCCGCGGCCGAGATCACGCTCGCCGACATCGTCGAAGCCGTCGAGGGCCCGATCGCGATGACGGTCTGTTCCGAAGGACGGACCGATTGCGCGCTCGATGCGCATTGCCGGGTGAAGCCGCACATGGGCATCATCGGCAACGCGGTTCGGGGCGCGCTCGGCGCAGTCAGCCTGACGGAGCTCGCGCGATGAACGAGGCCGTCAAGAACCGCGAGATCCGCGAGAAGATTTCGCAGGATTATGAATGGGGCTTCGTCTCGGACGTCGAACAGGAGTTCGCGCCCAAGGGCCTTAACGAGGACACCGTCCGCTTCATCTCCTCGAAGAAGGGCGAACCGGAATGGATGCTCGAGTGGCGCCTCAAGGCCTACCGCGCCTGGCTGGAGATGGAGGAGGTGAGCTGGGCGAAGCTCGACATCCCCGAGATCGATTACCAGGATTCCTATTATTTCGCGGCGCCCAAGGCCAAGCCGAAGCTCCAGAGCCTTGATGAGCTCGACCCCGAGATTCGCCGCACCTACGAGAAGCTCGGGATTCCGATCGAGGAGCAGAAGGTGCTCGCCGGGGTCGAGGGCGCCGCGAAGGTGGCGGTCGATGCCGTATTCGACAGCGTGAGCGTCGCCACCACGTTCCGCGAGGAGCTCAAGAAGGCGGGGGTCATCTTCCTCTCGATTTCCGAGGCGATCCGCGAGCATCCCGAGCTCGTGAAAAAGTATCTCGGCTCGGTGGTCCCGCAGCGCGACAATTATTTCGCCTGCCTCAACAGCGCGGTCTTCTCCGACGGGACCTTCGTCTACGTTCCCGAGGGCGTCCGCTGCCCGATGGAGCTTTCGACCTATTTCAGGATCAATGCCGAAAATACCGGCCAGTTCGAGCGGACGCTGATCATCGCCGACAAGGGCGCCTACGTCTCCTATCTCGAGGGCTGCACCGCTCCGATGCGCGACGAGAACCAGCTGCACGCGGCCGTCGTCGAGATTTACGCTCACGACGATGCCGAGGTGAAATACTCGACCGTCCAGAACTGGTACCCGGGCGATGCTGAGGGCCGCGGCGGGATCTTCAATTTCGTCACCAAGCGCGCGCTTTGCGCGGGTGACCGCTCGAAGGTCAGCTGGACCCAGGTCGAAACCGGAAGCGCGATAACCTGGAAATATCCAAGCTGCATCCTCAAGGGCGACGAGAGCATCGGCGAATTCTATTCGGTCGCCCTCACCAACAACCGGCAGCAGGCCGACACCGGCACCAAGATGATCCACATCGGCGCAAACACGCGCTCGACGATCATCTCCAAGGGGATCAGCGCGGGCCGATCGAACAACACCTATCGCGGCCTCGTCCGAGTCCTTCCGAGAGCGGAGAACGTGCGCAATTTCACCCAGTGCGACAGCCTCCTGCTCGGCAGCGACTGCGGCGCCCATACCGTGCCCTACATCGAGGTGAAGAACCCGACTGCGACGATCGAGCACGAGGCCACGACCTCGAAGATCAGCGATGACCAATTGTTCTATGCGATGAGCCGCGGCCTCGACCAGGAAGCGGCGGTCGCGCTGATCGTCAACGGGTTTGCTCGCGAAGTCTTGAAGCAGCTGCCGATGGAGTTCGCGGTCGAAGCCCAGAAGCTGCTTGGAATTAGCCTGGAAGGTTCAGTTGGATGATGCCCTTGTTGTTTCTCGCCGCGGCCTCTGCCGACCTCGACGCCCTCGACCAGGCCGTCACTCATTGTGAGCGTGCTTCCGTGAACCCGATGTTCGCCGGGGAAGCGGCGCGCCGGAGCGCGTTCCTTCTCGAAGCCTACCACGAGCAGGAAGTCATCGTCGCCGACCGGCTCGCGCTTGCCGACCAGCGTCGGACTCTTCGCGAGAATAGCGACATGAAGGTCGCCGAGCGCAAGCAGGCCGACAAGCAGCTCGCGCTGCAGGAGGCCGCGATCGAGGATCGCCAGAAGGCGCTCAACGACAAGCGCATGCTCGAAGGCATTCGCGAGGACGCCATGGATTCCATGCGCCATTATTTCCTGCTCAACTGCCCGGCGGGCGGCGGACAGGAAAAGGCCCGCTAGATGCTCGATATCATCAACCTCCACGCGACCGTCGGCGACCGGCCGATCCTCAACGGCGTGACCTTGAACGTCCCTGCGGGCGAAGTGCACGCGATCATGGGCCCCAATGGTTCGGGCAAATCCACCCTCGCCTACGTCCTCTCGGGCCGGCCGGGCTATCAGGTCACCCAGGGGAGCGCCTCGTTCCTCGGCGATGACCTCCTCGCCATGGAACCGCACGAGCGAGCTGCCGCGGGTCTCTTTCTCGGCTTCCAATATCCCGTCGAGATCCCCGGGATCTCCTATCTCCAGTTTCTTCGTGAGAGCCTCAATTCGCAGCGCCGCGCGCGCGGCGAACACGAGCTCTCGGCGGGCGAGTTCATCAAGTTCGCGCGCGAGCAGGCAGCGCTTCTCGGGATGGATGCCGAGATGCTCAAGCGTCCGGTCAACGTCGGCTTTTCGGGCGGCGAGAAGAAGCGCGCCGAGATGGTCCAGATGGGAATCCTCTCGCCGAGATTCGCGCTCCTCGACGAGACCGACAGCGGGCTCGACATCGATGCGCTCCGGATCGTCGGCGAAGGCATCAATCGCATCATGCGCTCGGCGGACAAGGGCGTCCTTCTCATCACGCACTACGAGCGGCTGCTCGAGCATGTCCGCCCCGATCAGGTCCATGTCCTCCAGGCCGGGCGGATCACCCGCTCCGGCGACATCGAGCTTGCCCGCGAGCTCGAGCGGGAAGGCTATTCGGAGGTTGCCGCGTGACTGCGCCATTCCCGACGCACAAGCAGGAGGAATGGCGCTACGCCGATCTCGAAGCGCTGGAGCCCGTCTGGGAGCGCTTTGCCGAACCGGTGACTCTCACCGTCGGTGATGGCGAGAGTTTCGAGGAAACATGGCTCGCCGCAACAGACGACGTCCAGCTTCGCCGCGTTCGCCTCGCTCTCGGGGCGAGAGCGAGGGGCCGCGTCTTCGTCCTCAACAATGCGCCGGTCTACGGCCGCATCGAGCTCGATGTGAGCCTCGGCGAGGGGGCGGAGTTCGAGCTCTTCGGAGCGAACATCGGCACGGGTCTCTCCACGAACGAGATCGTGACCAGCGTCAGGCACGAAGGGCCCGGCGGCCGGTCGCTCCAGCTGGTCCGCTCGGTTCTGAACGGCAAAGCGGTGGGGACCTATCTTGGAAAGGTCGAAGTCGTGCGCGGGGCCCAGAAGACGGACGCCGAGCAGTCGGTGAAGGCGATGCTGCTCGCCCGCGGCGCGACCGCCAATTGCAAGCCCGAACTCGAGATTTTCGCCGACGACGTGAAATGCGCTCACGGTGCAAGCGTCGGTGAGCTCGACGCCATGCAGCTCTTCTACGCCGAAAGCCGGGGCATGGATCCGGCGAGCGCACGGGCGCTCCTCCTCGAGGGCTTCGTGATGGGTCTTTGGGATCATGCAAGGAACGGCGACGCCATCCGCGACGCGGCCCGCGAGGCGCTGAGGAGGATCGTATGAACGCTCCGAGCCGAATCAACTCGGCGCTCAGCGTCCGCGATCAATTCCCGGCGATCCGTGGCTGGCACTATCTCGACAGCGCGGCGACTGCCCAGAAGCCGCAGGCCGTGATCGATGCGATCACCAACGCCTATTCGAGCGATTATGCGACCGTGCACCGCGGTGTCTACGAGCGGTCCGCAGCGATGACTGCGAGCTACGAGGAAGCGCGCGCTGCCGCTTCGAGGCTGATCGGCGGCGGGGCCAATGCGCTGGTCTTCACTCGTGGCGCGACCGAGGCGATCAACCTCGTTGCGCGAACACTTCCGAAAAATGGCCGGGGCCGTGTTCTCCTCTCGCAGCTCGAGCATCACAGCAACATCGTCCCGTGGCAGCTCGCCGGCTACGAAATCGACGCGGTGCCGCTGACGGCCGACGGCCGGATCGACCTTGACGCCGCCGAGACGATGCTGACCGAGGAGCATCGGGTCGTTGCGTTCGCGCACGTATCGAACGTGCTCGGCTCCATCCTCGATGCAAAGCGCGCCGCGAGGATCGCGCATGGCAAGGGGGCGCTTCTCCTCCTCGATGGCTGCCAGGCCGTGCCCCGGCTGGCCGTGGACGTCGCCGACATCGGCGCCGACTTCTACGCATTCTCCGCGCACAAGCTCTATGGGCCGACCGGAATCGGCTGCCTGTGGGGTCGTCCTGAATTGCTCGAAACGATGCCGCCCTGGCAGGGCGGCGGAGCGATGATCGAGAAGGTCACGTTCGCAAAAACCAGCTTCCTGGATCCCCCGGCACGGTTTGAAGCGGGAACGCCGCACATCGTCGGCGCCGTCGGGTTGCACGCGGCGGTGACCTGGGTCGACAATGTCGGTCTCGAGGCGATTCACGCCCACGAATGCGCGCTTGTCGCCCAGTGCCGCGACCTCCTTCGCGCCATCCCCGGAGTCACCGTCTACGGGCCCGAGGACAGCGCGGGAATCGTCAGCTTCAATGTCGACGGGGTGCATCCCCACGACACGGCCACCATATTGGACGACGCGGGCGTCGCCGTTCGCGCGGGCCATCATTGCGCGCAACCGCTGATGCGCTGGCTTGGAATCGAGGCGACCGCGCGGGCGAGCTTCGCAGCGCACAGCGACAGCTCGGACATCGAGGCGCTCGTGCGCGGGATTGAACAGGTCAAGCGGATCTTCGGATGAACGAGGAGCGAAAGATCGAGACGGAGGAAGTGGAGGCGGTGACGCCGCCGCCTCGCGCTCGAGTGCCGGAGAGCGTTCAGCGGAAACGCGATTATCTTGCGGGCTTCCTCGCCGGCGAGAAGGACGAGGCGAAGGGTGGCGCGGGAAGCGACCTCCAGGCGATGGTGGTCGATGTCCTGAAGTCGATCTACGATCCGGAAATCCCGGTCGACATTTACGAACTCGGGCTGATCTACGATGTCGACATCAGCGAGGACGGCGACGCGACGATCACCATGACCCTGACGACGCCGCACTGCCCGGTCGCGGAATCGCTTCCGAACGAGGTCGAGCTTCGCGTCCTGTCGGTGCCCGGAATCCGTGACGCGGCCGTCAATCTCGTCTGGGATCCACCTTGGGACCCCTCCAAGATGAGTGATGAAGCGAGACTAGAATTGGGAATGCTGTGAACAAGGAAATGAGGCTTAGGGCCCGACCAGCGGCGATCATCCTGACGCCCGGCGCGGAGGCGCGGATCGCCGAGCTCATGGCCCGGGCGCCGGAAGGCGCGATCGGAGTCAAGCTTTCGACACCGCGGCGCGGCTGCTCGGGACTTGCATATTCGGTCGACTATGTGAGCGAGGAACAGCCCTTCGACGAGAAGATCGAGACACCGGGCGGGACATTCTACGTCGACGGTGCCTCGGTGCTCTACCTCGTCGGCTCGACGATGGACTGGCGCGAAGATGATTTCGCCGCCGGCTTCGTATTCGACAATCCCAACGCGAAGGGCGCCTGCGGCTGCGGCGAGAGCTTCACGGTTTGATCGTCCGCCGCGCCACCGCGGCCGACCATCCGACCTGGGCCGCGATGCTCGCGCGACTCCATGGCGACATGGGTCGCGATGAATGGGAAGCTGCCCTCGCCGGGTTCGTCGAGCTTCCCCAGCCCTACGTCGGGTTCATCGCATTTTCCGACTCGGGCGAAGCTGTCGGAATGATCGACCTGCGCGTGCGCAACTATGCCGAGGGCGCTCCCGAGCTCGTCGCCCCCTATGTCGAAGACCTTTGGGTTGAACCGGTTTACCGGCGTCAGGGGGTCGCCACCCGCCTCCTCGAAGCCGCGGAGCAATGGGCTCGAAGCGAGGGCTTCAACTGGCTTGGGTCCGACGCCCGGCTCGACAATCTGGAAAGTCACCACTGGCACCGATCCGCCGGATTCACCGAGACGGAAAGGCTTGTCGTTTTCGGAAAGCCTCTCGACTAGCGCCGAGGCGCCTTGGCTTTGGTCAATCATCGCGAGGCAATCTTCACCGCTCGCGCCGACGATGATATTCACCGGGGCCGCAAAGGAGGCTGTCATGCGAGTCCTTGCGACCTTTCTTGCAGTGACGATGTCAGCTCCGGTCATGGCTGCCGGCGCGGGCCCCGCGCCGCTCTTCAACGACCACCCGGAAGGCCAGGTGGCCTCCGTCAAGGATCTCGGGCGCAACTGCCCGCGGACCACCAATTACATGGCCGACCGGATTGGTCAGTACCGCGGACAGCGGCTGGCGCCGAGGAAGCTGACCGAGCTTCCGCCAGCGATCGGCTACATGGCCGTTTATCGCGTGATCGAGGGCTGTGAGGCCCCGATGACGATGGTCGAGTACAGGAATTCGAGCCGGCGCTAGCTCGCGTTCGGGCCCGCCGAATTGAAGGGGATCGGCATGTCACGCACACTCAGCCTGTTCATTGCAATCGTCTGCTACGCGATCTTCTTCGCGACGTTCCTTTACCTGATCGCCTTCGTCGGAGACCTGCCGGTGCCCAAGACCGTCGACTCGCCGGCGTCGAGCCTCGGGCCGGCCACCGCGGCTCTCGTCGATGTCATCCTCATCGCCCTGTTCGGGCTCCAGCACAGCGTCATGGCGCGGCCAGCCTTCAAGGCGCGCTGGACAAGGATCGTGCCCGCGCCGCTCGAGCGGAGCATCTATGTGCTGAGCGCAAGCGTGGCGCTCCTCATCATGTTCTGGTTCTGGCAGCCGATCGGCGGCACCGTCTGGGAAGTCCCGATGACGATGGAGTGGCTGCGGATAATCCTCATTGCCCTCTTCTTCACGGGCTTCGGGATCGTCCTCGTCAGCACCTTCCTCATCAATCATTTCGAGCTGTTCGGACTCCAGCAGGCATGGTTGCATCTCACCGGCCGCGAGCCCGAAGCACCCGAGCTTCGCCAGCCGCTCTTCTATCGCTGGGTCGCCCATCCGCTCTACGCGGGCTTCTTCCTCGCATTCTGGGCAACTCCCAAAATGACGTACGGCCATCTCCTGCTATCGGCCGGGCTCTCCATCTACATGCTGGTCGCGATCCGCTACGAGGAACATGATCTCACCAAGCTGTTCGGCGAGGATTACCGGCGCTACCGCTCGAGCGTCGGGATGCTCTTTCCGCGCTTCAGGCGGAGCTCCTGAGGTCGCCGAGTGGACGCCCGTTTACCGGGCGTAACTAGAACCCGAGGCTGAAGCGGACGGCCGCGCCGACGTCGGCGGGCGAGTTGGCGATGTGGCCGGGATCGCGCCGATAGAAGAGATTGCCTCCAAGCCATGCATTGCCGTTAAGCCAGGTGCGGCCGTAGCTCAGCTCACTGTCGATCTCTCGGCCTGTCGGGCGAAGCGACATCCGGCTCAGCGTGTCGGTGACCAGCCCCGTCGAATAATCGTAGGAAGTCGGAAGCATCAGGGCAAAGCCGCCGTGCTCGACCCTCAGCGGCTGGGTGAGCCGGAATCCCAGCCTGTCATCGGCGCTGAGCAGCCGTTCACGCGCAAGGTCCAGTCCATAGGCCCCGGTCGTGAACTTGCCGCCATTGAAGCTGGTCCAGCCGCGCCTGGCGGTGATCGCCGCGCTCCAGCCGTTGCCGAACTCATGACGGGCCTGCGTATCGAGGAACAGCGAGCCTGCGCCGCCACCGCCAAGAGCATTGCTCATCCTCCCGCCGAGCAGCGTCTGCTTCTCGTCGAGGCGGCTGAGGCCGACCTCGACCCGGGTCGGGCCGAAATGATGGTCGAGAGCAACGCTCGACCAGCGATATGGTGAACCGGTCGCGTTCGTCTTGATCTCCTGCCAGACGTTTCCAGTCTCCCCTGAGACCGTGACTCCGCTACCGCCGAACTCGTGGCGAAGAGCGACGCTGCCCTTGCGCTCGGCAAGGAAACCGGGGTTGCCCGCGATGTCGCTGGCGACGAGGAACGACCCTTGGGCAACGCCGGTCAGGCGGCGTTCCATCGCCTTGGCGCCATCGGCGAAGCCCAGCGCGATCGCCGTCCGGTCGTCGAGCCGGGCGAGCGCCGAGCCAGCAACGAGCCTCGCCTTGCGCTGGTCTTCGGGGCCGACGTTCATCCGTCCAAGCTCGAAGCCGCCGGCGAGGTCATGGCGCTCGCGAACCGTCATCGCGATGCTGACCGGTCCCGCATTGCCCCTCGCGACCTTCACGTCGTTCTGGAGCGAGCGCGAGAGCGGGTGATCGGCTTCCGCGCGGCGAAGCGTCTTGGCGAGATTGAGCACATAGGCGCGGTCGTAGCCGTCGAGGATGATCGCGCCCATCGACTGCCCGCTGGCTGCATCGCCGGCGACCGACGGGAGGTCCCCGTTCGTCCCGCTCACCGCCACCTTGCTGTCCGCCATCGCCGTCTGGCCCTGGGGCGCAAAAGCCCGCTCTATGTTGAGGGCGCCATGGCCGTAGATATTGTCGACGCCAGCGGCACCGAGATCGTCGGCGCTGTTGAACAGGATCTCGACGATCTGCTTGCCGGTGAGGTTCGGAAAGGCCTGCGCCATCAACGCCACGGCGCCGCTGATCGTCGGAGCGGAGAAGCTGGTTCCGTTCCACAGAAACTGCTTGCCGGTCTGGTCCGGCGCGCGGTCATTGTAGCCGACGGCCATCAGGTAATAATCGGCACCAACCCCGGCCCTGTCCGAGAAATCCGAAATCACGGTCGTGCCCGAAGGGCCGCCAAGCGAACCTGCGATGATCACCGAACCGGGGAACTGCTGCGCTGGAGTCAGCGCGAAGGAATCGGGGTTGGGTGCACTGTCATTGCCGGCCGAGATGACGATCACGATCCCGGCGTTCACGGCGCGCTGCATCGCAGCGAGGAGCAGGCTGCTGGGCGGTGACCCGCCAAGCGAGAGATTGATGACCTTGGCCCCCGCAAGCCGTGCAGCATCGATACCGGCGGCAATCGCGGGATCGAAGAAGCTGCAACCATCGGACGTCGAGCAGCTGCCGGGATCGTCGGCGCGTTCGCTGACGATCGTGGCGTCGAAGGCGACGCCCATCGTGCCCGAATTGTTGCGCGCTGCGGCGGCAACGGCGGAGACCGCGGTTCCATGTCCGCCGTCGTCACTGACACCGCGGTCGCCGGCCACATCGCCGCTTGCTGGATCGATCCGTCCCGCGAACTCGGCAAGGGCGGGATTGATGCCGCTGTCGACGATCCCGATCTTGACGCCGCGTCCAGTGGCGCCCGCGTCATAGGCGGCGATCGCGTTGGCGGCGACAGCGTAGTTGGACGAGCGATACTCAGCGGTGTCGTAATTCACCGACGGGGTCGGAGTCGGGGTGGGTGTTGGTGTTGGTGTCGGGGTCGGAGTGGGCGTCGGAGTTGGTGTTGGAGTTGGCGAAGCAGGCGCCGGCGAAATCGGCATGACTCCTCCACCGCCGCCGCCGCCGCAGGCCGAGACGCTGAACGCGAGCACCACTATGCAAGCGGTGGACCCGAATAGCCTCTTCGTCATTTTACCCTCCGCTCAAGCCGTTGAAAACGCACGGCTTCCCCCTCAGGCTTATGGTTTAGGATTCCTTTCGATTTGCTTAAGGCCTTGAATTCACTAGGGGTCTCGGCGGCATGGACCCGCGCTTCGCACATGTTCGCGACTGGATCTTCGACCTCGACAATTGCCTCTATCCGGCCTCGACCGGTCTATTCGACCTGATCGACGAACGAATGGGGGCCTATATCGAGCGCCTCCTCGAGTGCGACCCGGTCGAGGCCAAGCGGGTCCAGAAAGCGCATTTTCACGAGCATGGGACGACCCTCGCCGGCCTCATGAAGGAGCATGGAGTCGATCCTCACGATTTCCTTGCCGACGTTCACGACATCGCCCTCGACAGGGTCCAGTGCGACGAGCGCCTCGCCCGGCTGTTGCCGGGCCTTCCAGGGCGCCGCTTCGTCTTCACAAACGGCGATGCGCCCTATGCCCGCCGTGTCCTCGACGCGATCGGGGTCGCCGATCACTTCGACGACCTCCATGACATCCACGCGAGCGGCTACCGGCCCAAGCCCGATCCGCATGGGTACCAGCTCCTTTGCGAGCGGTTCGGGATCGACCCCGCCAGGGCGCTCCTCGTCGACGACATGGTCCAGAACCTCGCGCCCGCAAAAGCACTCGGGATGACGACGATTTGGGTCGACAACGGCTCCGAACGCGGCAACCACAATTACGACAGCCTGGTCGTCGACGAACGCATCATCGATGTCGGCGAGTGGCTCGAATCGATTCTGGGGGAACATGAATGAACGAGCTCGAACCGCTCATCGACAGATTGTGGGAGAAGCGCGACACGATCGATCCCAACGGGGATCCCGAGCTTCGCCGGGTCGTCGGCCGGGCCCTCGGCATGCTCGATTCCGGCCATGCCCGGGTCGCCGAGAAGCGTGACGGCGGCTGGGTCGTCAACCAGTGGCTCAAGAAGGCCGTGCTGCTCTCGTTCAGGCTCAACCCGATGGAAGCGATCTCGGGAGGGCCTGGAGGCGCCCACTGGTGGGACAAGGTGCCGAGCAAGTTCGCGGGCTGGGGCGACAAGGAATTCGAGGCCGCCGCCTTCCGCGCGGTCCCCGGAGCAATCGTCCGGCGCGGCGCCTTCATTGCGCCTGGAGCCGTGCTGATGCCGAGTTTCGTCAACATCGGCGCCTATGTGGGAGAGGGCTCGATGGTCGACACCTGGGCGACTGTCGGAAGCTGCGCCCAGATCGGAAAGAATGTCCACATCTCGGGCGGCGCCGGGATCGGCGGCGTGCTCGAGCCGATCCAGGCGGGGCCAGTCATCATCGAGGACGATTGCTTCATCGGCGCGCGCTCCGAGGTGGCCGAGGGAGTGGTGGTCGAGCAGGGCTCGGTCCTCTCGATGGGCGTGTTCCTCGGCGCCTCGACGAAGATCGTCGATCGAGCGACCGGCGAGGTCCATTACGGGCGCGTCCCTGCCTATTCGGTGGTCGTGCCGGGCGCCCTCCCCGGCGCGAACGGAGGCCCGGCCCTCGCCTGCGCAGTGATCGTCAAGCGGGTCGACGAGCGAACCCGCTCGAAGACGAGCATCAACGAGCTCCTGAGGGACTGATAAGCCAAGCTTATTGCTCCGACTCCAGCATTTGTTGGCCGCAGGCCGCGCTTCCTAATAGCTCGGCGTGGCCATGAAACCGGTCGACCCCAGGACGTTTGAGCGCAACGCCGCGGACGCGTCCAACCTCGCCGAGCGCGATGATCTGCCCATGATTCGCTCACAGATGAACGGCCGCGACTGGCTCGTCCTGCTCTTCCTCGCGCTGATCTGGGGCGGTGCCTTCTTCTTCATCGGAGTTGCCGTCAGGCACGTTCCGCCGCTCACCTACGTGTGGCTCCGGCTCACGATCGGCGCCGCCGGCCTCTGGGTCTACCTTATCCTCAAGGGCGAGCCTATCGCCCTTCCAAGGCATGTCTGGGGCTCGATATTGCTTCTGGCGCTCCTCAACAACGCGCTTCCCTTCACGCTCTTCGGCTGGAGCCAGACCCATATCGCGAGCGGTCTCGCATCGATCCTCAACGCGACCACCCCGATCTGGGGCGTGGTCGTCGCCCATTTCCTGACCCACGACGAGCGGATGAGCCCGCGCAAGGTCGCGGGAGTGCTCCTGGGCTTCGGCGGCGTTGCAGTGATGATCGGCCCCTCCCTCCTCTCGAACCTCGGCACCGACGGCCTCGCCGAGCTCGCCTGCGTCGTTGCAGCACTGAGCTATGCGCTTGCCGCGGTCTGGGCGCGACGCTTCAGGCGGCTCGGGATCTCGCCGTTCAGCGTGACCACCGGCCAGCTGACCGCCGGGGCCCTCATGATGGCTCCCCTGTCGATGTTCGTCGACAGGCCCTGGACCCACCCGTTCCCGCCTGTCAGCGCGCTCGCTGCGATCACTGCGCTTGCTCTCCTTTGCACCGCGCTTGGATATGTCCTCTATTTCCGGCTGATCGACCGCGCCGGGGCGACCAACGCCCTCCTCGTGACGCTCATCGTCCCTCCCGTCGCAATCCTGCTCGGCGGCCTGTTCCTCGGCGAGAGCCTCGCTCCCCAGGATTTCGCTGGCCTCGCGCTGATCGCCCTGGGCCTCGCTGCAATCGACGGAAGGTTACTCAGCTTGTGGGCGCGGCGCCGGCTTCCGCGAGCAGCCTAGCCGCCTCGGCGCCGGTCCAGTCGAGGTCGCCGACGTAGCGCCAGACTTCTCGGCCTTCGCCGTCATAGAGGATGGAAGTCGGCAGAACTTCCGCTCCGAGCTTCCCCGAAAGCGCCATCTTCGAGTCCTGGTACGAGCCGAGGTTGCGGATCTGGTGCTCCGACAGGAAGGCGACGACCGAGGCGTGGGGGCCCATGTCCTGGTTGATTGCAAGCACCTTTAGAGCCCCGTCCCTTCGAGCTTCTGACAGCTGGTCCAGCGTCGGCAATTCCTTGACGCAGGGCGCGCACCATGTCGCCCAGAGGTTGACCAGGACCGGTGTTCCCCGAAATGACTTGAGCGTGACTGGCGATCCCTTGCTGTCGTTGAAGACGAGCTCCGGCGCCATTGTGCCCCTGTGAGTCCTGTCGACGCCCTTGGCGTCGATCCCGGCTGTTGCCTCGGCGCTTTCATTCCGGGGAGCGGGAGACGGGTTGTGACATGAAGCGAGCGCAAGGAGCGCTAAGCCGATGAAGTGCAGGCGCATGACCGCTGCGCGCTAGCTTAAGGGGAAGCGAACGGCTAGTCGGAGGGAATGAAGTTGATGAGGGTCATCGTTCCTTCACTGCTGGTCCTCCTCGCCGGCTGTGGGCGCCAGGTGGACCTCAAGCCCGCTCCGGGCCAGCCGCTTCCGGTCAAACCGCTGATGGCGCGCACCACCCCCAGCCCCAATGACCTGCTGAGGATCCCGGCCTACGCGAAGCCAGACCGCGTCGACGAGCTCGTGAAGCGGTCCGAGCCGAGGCCGGAGGATCCCTTCAACCTTCCACCGCCGACTGGAGGGGCCGCTCCGTCGCTTCCACCAAACTCGGAGAGCCTGCCTCCGCCCAGCGCGCCGGGCGACAGCGTGCAACCTGCGCCGGGCATGCCCGTTACTCCGCCGCCTTCACCAGGAGACTGATCCTCACATGCCCACCCGCGTCCGAAAGGCGGTGTTCCCCGTCGCCGGCCTCGGCACCCGACTGCTGCCCGCGACCAAGACCATCCCCAAGGAGATGATCACGATCGTCGACCGACCGCTCATCCAGTATGCGGTCGACGAAGCGCGCGAGGCGGGGATCGAGGAGCTGATCTTCGTCACCGGCCGCGGGAAGTCGGCACTCGAGGATTATTTCGACATCGGCTTCGAGCTGGAAACGACGATGAAGGAGCGCGGCAAGAGCCTCGATGCCCTTTCCCCTTCGCGGTCCAGGTTCGGCGAGGTGGTCAGCGTTCGCCAGCAGCAGCCGCTCGGGCTGGGCCATGCCGTGTGGTGCGCGCGGCACGTCGTCGGCGACGAGCCCTTCGCAGTGCTCCTTCCCGACGAGTTGATGGTCGGAAAGCCCAATTGTCTCGCGCAGATGGTCGAAGCCTACGAACGGGTCGGCGGGAACATCGTCGCGGCGCTCGAGGTGCCCGAGAGCGAGACCCACAAATATGGAGTGATCGAACCTGGCTTGAGCGATGGGCGCCTGACCGAGATCAGGGGCCTGGTCGAAAAGCCCGCGCCGGGCACCGCTCCCTCGAACCTGATGCTCCCGGGGCGCTATATCCTCCAGGCCGAGGTGATGCGCGCGCTGGATGCCCAGGAGAAAGGCGCAGGCGGCGAGATCCAGCTCACCGACGCGATCGCCAAGCTGGTCGGAAAGCAGCCGCTCAACGCTTATCGATTCGACGGCGAGCGCTACGATTGCGGCAGCGCAGCAGGGTTCGTGATCGCCAATCTCGCAGTCGCGCTCCAGCGGGGCGACGTCGCTCCCCAGGTCCGCGGGTTTCTCGAAGGAGCCTAGCTAGGGCTCGAGTTCGACATCCCAGTAGAGATAGTCCCGCCAGCTCGCGTGCAGGTAATTGGGCGGGAAGGCACGGCCGTGCTCCTGGAGCTGCCAGGTCGTCGGCCGGATGGGTTCGCGATGCGGGTGCATGTGGGCCTCGCCAGGGGTTCGCCCGCCCTTCTTGAGGTTGCACGGCGCACAGGCGGTCGCGACATTTTCCCACGTCGTCCGGCCGCCGTGAGCACGGGGGACGACGTGGTCGAAGGTCAGCTCCTTGTTCGTCCCGCAATAGACGCACCGGAATTTGTCGCGCAGGAAAAGGTTGAACCGGGTGAACGCGGGATATTCGTTCGGCCGGACATAGTCGCGAAGCGCGATGACCGAAGGCAGCTTCAGGGCGACGCTCGGGCTGTGCACCTCGCGGTCGTAATGGGCCACGACATCGACCCTCTCGAGGAACATCGCCTTGATCGCCGTCTGCCACGGCCAGAGCGAAAGCGGATAATAGGAAAGCGGCGTGTAGTCGGCGTTGAGGACCAGCGCCGGGCAGCTTTCAGGATGGCGGATCAGCTCGGGATGATACATGCGACAGCCAAGCAATGCCTTTCGTTCGGTTTTCCGTTCCGAACTCCAGCTCTCCGGCCCCGTCGCACTCAAGGAGGAGAGGGCTTCCGGCCCGTCTTCCCTTGTTGGCCGCCGGATGCCAACCCGGCGTGACATGCGTATGACAGCATTTTCGATGACTCAGCGTCAAGAGTCCTTTCGGCAACACTTGCAATGTTCATGAGTCGCTTCGCTCCGTCGCCGACCGGGAAGCTGCACCTTGGACATGCCTTCAGCGCCGTCCTCGGCCACTTGCGGGCAGTGGAGAGCGGCGGCGCGTTCCTGGTTCGGATCGAGGACCTCGACCAGACGAGGAGCCGTCCCGGGTTCGTCGAGGGCATCTTCGAAGACCTGCGCTGGCTTGGGCTCGACTGGAGCGAGCCGGTCCTCGTGCAATCGGAGCGCGCCTCCATCTATGACGAGGCGCTTCGGCAGCTGCGCGAGCTCGGACTGGTCTATCCCTGCTTCTGCACGCGCTCCGATATCACGGCCGCTCTCGAGGCCCCGCACGGCGCCGCCGCCCGCTATCCCGGAACCTGCAGGCATCTTGCCGACGATCCGAAGCGTCGCGAAGCGATGCCGCACAGCTGGCGCCTGGACTCGCAAAAGGCGCTCGAAGTCACGGGACTACCCTCCTGGGCAGAATTCGACGGCCGCGAGTTCACCGCGAGGCGTGACGACATCGACGACATCATCCTCGCAAGGAAGGACGCTCCTTTCGCCTATCACCTCGCGGTCGTGATCGACGACGCCCGAAGCGGCGTCACGCTCGTCACCCGAGCGGCAGACCTTCGGGACTCGACGCCCGTTCAACGCCTGCTTCAGGAACTGCTCGGCCTTCCGAGGCCGACCTACCTCCACCACCCGCTGGTTGCGCATTCGGACGGTCGCCGGCTTGCAAAGCGCGATCTCGCCCCGACCCTTTCGGCGATGCGCGATTCCGGAGTTTCGGGACCAAAGCTCGCCGCCGATCTCCGCGCGGGCAAGCTTCCGCTTGGTTTCACATTCGTGGACGCCTAAGTCACCCGTCATGCGTTACCTCTTGCTGGTCCTCCTCCTGCTCGCGATGGCGGGGGTCGTTTATGTTCTTGTCCGGGGGGTCATCGCCATGGCCTCGGGGAAGGACCTCAGCGGCGAGCAGTCCCAGATGTGGATGCGCCGCCGCGTCCTCTTCCAGGCAGTCGCGATCGTGATCGTCATCCTGCTCCTGGTTGTCGCCGGGGCATCTTCGGGCCACTGAAGTGGTCAAGCTCAACAAGATCTATACCCGCACCGGTGACGGCGGCAGCGCCGGGCTGGTGGACGGCAGCCGGGTCAGCAAGTCGAGCTTGAGGATGGCCGCGATCGGCGAGGTCGACGAAGCGAACGCGGCCATCGGAGTTGCGATCGCTGCGCTTTCGAACGGCGACGTCGCGGACCGGCTGCTCGCCATCCAGAACGATCTCTTCGATCTCGGCGCCGACGTTGCCACTCCAGGCGAGGTGGACGGCGCACTCCGCGTCCTTGGCGGGCAGGTCGAGCGGCTTGAGCGGGAAATCGACGAGATGAACGCCACGCTCGAGCCGCTGACAAGCTTCATCCTTCCAAGTGGGTCGGCGTCGGTAGCAGCGCTTCATCTCGCTCGGGCAGTGGTTCGCCGGGCCGAGCGCGCG
>DASZYL010000112.1:0-15518 GCA_035545385.1 Sphingomicrobium sp.
GTAAGAGGCTCGATACCGAAAAGACGCTGATCGGCTTCGCCGGCAGCCCCTGGACCGTCGCGACCTACATGGTTGCAGGCGAGGGGAGCCGCGAACAGGCGCAGGCGCGGCGACTTGCCTATGGCGATCCGTCGAGATTCGGGGCGATCATCGAGCGCATCGAAGAAATCACGCTCGATTATCTCTCGGGCCAGATCGAGGCGGGAGCCGAAGCGGTCCAGCTGTTCGACAGCTGGTCCGGGAGCCTTTCGCCCGCGCAGTTCGAGCGCTGGGTCATTGCTCCAACCTCGAAGATAAGGACCGCGCTTGGCGAACGTTATCCCGATGTGCCGGTGATCGGCTTTCCCAAGGGCGCGGGCGGGAAACTCGGCGCTTATGCCCGGGAGACGAGCGTCAGCGCGATCGCGATCGACGAGACCGTGGACCCGACGTGGGCGGCGAGCGAACTTCCCGACGATCTTCCGGTCCAGGGCAATCTCGATCCCCTGGCGCTGCTCGCTGGAGGCGAGCCTCTCGAAAGTGCCACGAGGACCATCCTTGACGCTTTCGCCGGCCGCCCTCACATCTTCAATCTCGGGCACGGCATCCTTCAGGATACGCCGATCGACCATGTCGAGCGGCTGATCGCTCTGGTGAAGGGGGACAATTGAGCAATCTGACCGGCTTCCTCGGCCCGGCCTACCTGTGGGTGAAGGCGGCGCACGTTACCTTCGTGATCTTCTGGCTCGCGGGCCTGTTCCTCCTGCCGCGTTTCTACGTCTACCATCACGAGACGCCTGTCGGCTCGCCCGAGGACCGGGCGTGGATCGAGCGGGAGTCGCGGGTTCGCTCGATCATTCTGACGCCGGCGATGATCCTCGTCTGGATCCTCGGGCTGATGCTCGCATTCCATATCGACGCCTGGCACCAGGGCTGGTTCGTGGCGAAGTTCGCGCTCGTCGTGCTGCTGAGCGGCTACCAGGGCTGGCTCGGTTCCTATGGCAAGAAACTGGCGCGTGGCGAGCGGCCCTTGTCGAACAAGGCAGTGAGAATGATCAACGAGATCCCGGGTGTCGCTGCGGCAATCATCGTCGTCCTCGTCATCGTCCGGCCGTTTTAGGGCACGCTTCCCGCCCGCGCGTAGCGAACGATTCGGCGCTCATGACGTTCACGGCTGATTGACAGCGGCGACTGCGAGACATACCTCGAATCACGACGGCTCCGGCCAGTTTCCTTAAATTGCCGGCGTACGTTCCCATCCGCGGCGTCCTGCCGCCCTCGGCTTTGACCAGATCGTTGACGAGCTCGAGCACAACTCCCCAAGAAAAGACCATCACATGCATCTGAAAGACCTGAAAAAGAAAACGCCCGCAGACCTCGTCGCACTGGCCGAGGAGATGGGTGTCGAAGGCGCATCGACGATGCGCAAGCAGGACCTCATGTTCTCGATCCTGAAGGTTCAGGCCGAGAACGGGGTCGAAATCATGGGCTCCGGGACCATCGAGGTCTTGAACGACGGATTCGGCTTCCTCCGATCGCCCGAGGCGAACTATCTCGCCGGTCCGGACGACATTTACGTGGCCCCGTCGATCGTTCGCCGGTTCGGGCTTCGTACCGGCGACACCGTCGAAGGCGAAATCCGGGGACCCAAGGAAGGGGAGCGCTATTTCGCTCTCACCCGGGTCACCACCATCAATTTCGATGATCCCGAGCAGGTCCGTCACCGGGTCAATTTCGACAATCTGACGCCGCTCTATCCGGACGAGAAGCTGAAGCTCGATACGCTCGATCCGACCATCAAGGACAAGTCCGCAAGGGTCATCGACATCGTTTCGCCGCTCGGAAAGGGACAGCGCGCACTGATCGTCGCTCCGCCGCGTACCGGCAAGACCGTGCTCCTTCAGAACATCGCCCGGGCGATCACCGACAACAATCCCGAGGTGATCCTGATCGTCCTGCTCATCGACGAGCGGCCGGAGGAAGTCACCGACATGCAGCGCTCGGTCAACGGCGAGGTCATCTCCTCTACCTTCGACGAACCAGCGTCGCGGCACGTCCAGGTCGCCGAGATGGTGATCGAGAAGGCCAAGCGCCTCGTCGAGCACAAGAAGGACGTCGTGATCCTCCTCGATTCGATCACGCGTCTCGGCCGCGCCTACAACACGGTGGTCCCAAGCTCCGGCAAGGTGCTGACCGGCGGCGTCGACGCCAACGCACTTCAGCGTCCGAAGCGCTTCTTCGGAGCGGCGCGCAACATCGAGGAAGGCGGCTCGCTTTCGATCATTGCCACCGCGCTCATCGATACCGGGTCGAAGATGGACGAGGTCATCTTCGAAGAGTTCAAGGGCACCGGCAACAGCGAAATCGTCCTTGACCGCAAGGTCGCAGACAAGCGCATCTTCCCCTCGCTCGATGTCGGCAAGTCCGGCACCCGCAAGGAGGAGCTGCTGGTCGAACAGGGCACACTGACGAAGATGTGGGTGCTTCGCCGGATTCTCATGCAGATGGGAACCGTCGACGCGATGCAGTTCCTGCTCGACAAGATGAAGGACGCCAAGTCGAACGAGGATTTCTTCGCGTCGATGAACCAGTAAAGATAGGCCCGATGCTTGAGGGCTTTGACTTCGGCGCGATTTTCACCGCCGCAGGCCTCGCCAAGCTCGGGCAGATCATCATCGGCGACCTGACCATGGCCGGCGACAACGTCGTCATCATGGGCTCGATCGCGTCCGGCCTTCCACCCCGTGACCGCCGCAAGGTGCTGCTCTTCGGGGTCAGCATGGCTCTCGTGTGCCTCATCACCTTCGCGGTGATCGCAACGCAGCTGCTGAGGGTGACCGGGCTGGTGTTCGCGGGCGGCCTGCTCCTCCTCTGGGTCGCCTATAACATGTGGGGACAGCTTCACCCGCGCCCGGCCGTCGCCGTCGACGATCCCGAGACCGAAGCTGTCGAGGGCCCGCCCGCGAGCAAGACGCTGCTCCAGGCCGCCGTCGGGATCATGATTGCCGATCTCAGCATGAGCCTCGACAATGTGCTCCTGGTCGCCTCCATAGCCCGCGAGAACCCGGCCCTGTTGTTCATCGGCCTCAGCTTTTCCGTGCTCTTCATGGGATTGGCGGCAAATTATGTTGCCCGGCTGATCGAGCGGCACGCCTGGCTCAATTACGTCGGCCTTGCAGTGATTCTCTGGGTCGCCTGCAACATGATCTACGAAGGCTGGGTCGGCGGGGAACACGTGTTGGGCTTGAGGAGTGTGCTTGCACTCGGCTAGCGAGTGACAATGGATCTCAGTTTTATCAGCGCAAGCGCGCTCGCCGCCTTCTTCGAGATCCTCTTCATCGACATCGTCCTTGCCGGAGACAATGCGATTGTCGTGGGAGCGCTCGCCGCGGGCCTGCCCGCCGAGCAGCGCCGGAAGGTCATCGTCATTGGCGTCCTCGCGGCACTCGTTCTTCGGATCGCCTTTGCGCTCCTCGTCACTCAGCTGCTCCAGGTGGTGGGCCTCGTCCTTGCCGGCGGAATCCTCCTGCTATGGGTCGCTTGGCGGATGTACCGCGAGATCCGTCACAAGAATGAAAGCCAGGGATCGGAGGAGATCGTCGGCGATGAGCATAGCGGGGTAAGACCCGCCCGCACGTTCGCCAGCGCGGCCTGGGGCGTGGCCCTGGCCGATGTCAGCATGAGCCTCGACAACGTCCTCGCGGTCGCCGGAGCGGCCCGGGAGCATCCTTATGTTCTCGTCTTCGGGCTCGTCCTGTCGGTGCTCCTGATGGGCGCCGCAGCCAACATCATCGCCCGCTACATCGATCGCTACCGCTGGATTGCATGGGTCGGCCTGTTGGTGATCCTGTGGGTGGCACTGAGGATGATCTACGAGGGCGCGGGCCATGTGGCCCCGGTAATCAGACCGCTGTTCGCCTGAGGCGAAATGGCCCCCGACACCATCTTTGCCCTGTCGAGTGGGCAGCCCCCCGCGGCAATCGCAATCATTCGCATCACCGGGCCCCATGCGCACGCGGCGGGAAGACTGATCGCCGCCGATCTGCCGGAGCCGAGAATGGCCGCGGTCCGCGAGCTTCGCCATCCTCGTTCGGGGCAGGTGCTCGACCAGGCGGTGGTTCTCAGGTTCGATCGGCCGGCGAGCTCAACGGGCGAAGATATCGTTGAATTTCAATGCCATGGCGGGCGAGCCATAGTCGATTCGGTGCTTGACGCCTTGACGTCAATCGAGGCGCTTCGGATGGCCCGGCCGGGCGAGTTTACCCGTCGGGCGTTTGAAAATGGGCGGATCGACCTGACCGAGGCTGAGGGCCTTGCGGACCTGATCGAAGCAGAGACAGAGTCGCAGCGAAGGGCGGCGCTCGCTCTCACGGAGGGCGGCCTCAAGAAGCAGGTAGCCGCGTGGCAGGAGCGGGTGCTCGCGCTCTCCGCCGTTGCGGAGCGCTTCATCGACTATGATGAGGACGACTCCGCGATCGATCCGGACCTCAGGGGTCAGTGCGGCTCTCTCGCCGCCGAGCTTCGTTCATGGCTTGCGCGACCCCGGGTGGAACGCCTGAAAGACGGACTGAGGGTGGTTGTCGCGGGGCCTCCCAACGCCGGCAAGTCCAGCCTCCTGAACGCGATCGCCGGGGAGGAGCGGGCGATCGTTACGCCCATCCCGGGGACGACCCGCGACCATATCGAGGTCCCCCTTTCATTGGGCGGGTTAGCGGTCCTCCTGACGGACACCGCCGGGCTTCGGGAATCACCCGACGAAGTGGAGGCAATTGGAGTGGCGCGTGCGCGTTCTCTGATTGACGTTGCCGACCTCGTGCTCTGGCTTGGTGAGCCCGCCGACGCGCCGGACCATCCCCGGACAATTCGGCTTTGGGCCAAGGCCGACCTTCCGGGACGCGCGGTGCCGCCCGAGGGAATGCTCGCAGTCTCCGCGGCGAGCGGTGAGGGCATCGGGGAGTTGCTGGCCCGCGTCGAGCGGGCAGCGCGCGGCCTCCTTCCATCGGAGGGCGCAATCGCGCTCAATCGTCGTCAGGCGAGCCATGTCGAGGAAGCCGCCGAAGCCCTCGAGCTCAGCGAGACCGCAACCGATCCGGTGCTTGTCGCGGAGGGCCTCCGAATGGCTCGAGCCGCTTTCGATCGGCTTACGGGGAGGGCGGGTGTCGAGGATGTCCTCGATGCGCTGTTCGGGCGCTTCTGCCTCGGCAAATAGTTTCACGTGAAACATTGATCGGCTAAGGCGTGCCGATGCACGACGTCCTGGTGATCGGCGCCGGCCACGCCGGATGCGAGGCTGCGGCTGCCGCGGCCCGCCGTGGAGCGCGCGTGGGGCTGCTGACCTTCCGAGCCGAAGACGCCGGGCAGATGTCGTGCAATCCTTCGATCGGCGGGGTCGGAAAGGGCCACCTCGTCCGCGAACTCGACGTGTTCGACGGCCTCATGGCCCGGGCGGCGGATCGCTCGGCGATCCACCGTCGCATGCTGAACCGGAGCAAGGGCCCTGCAGTCTGGGGACCTCGCGTCCAGGCTGACCGGAAGAGGTACCGGGAAGCGATCGCAGAGCTCGTCCGGGAGAGCGGAGTGGAGCTGCTTGTCACTGAGGCATTGCGGCTGGTGACCAACAATGGGCGTGTCGCCGCGCTCGAGACGACGGACGGAAGGCTTTCGGCGCGTGCCGTCGTGATTGCGACGGGCACCTTCCTCGATGCGCGCATGTTCATCGGAGATGAAGTCCTGGAGGGTGGACGGCACGGCGAGCGCGCTGCCGCGGCATTGGCCGGGCAGGTTCGTGACATCGGGCTGGGCCAGGGGCGGCTCAAGACGGGGACTCCGCCACGGCTCGACGGGCGGACAATCGACTGGGCGCGGCTTGAAGGGCAACCGAGCGACCTCGAGGAATGGACCATGTCCGCGCTCGACGACGGCGTGGTGCAGCCCCAGCTCCATTGCGCGATCGCCCGGACCAACGCGAGGACGCACGAGATCATCGAGGCGAACTTCCATCGGTCGCCGCTCTATGCGGGGGCGATCGAGGGACGGGGTCCGCGCTACTGTCCATCGATCGAGGACAAGGTGAAGCGGTTCTCCGATCGTGATTCCCACCAGGTCTTCCTCGAGCCCGAGGGTCTCGGTGACGTACTCGTCTATCCCAATGGCATATCGACGTCGCTGCCGGTCGAGGTCCAGCGCGAATTTCTGAGGACGATCGAAGGCCTCGAGCGAGTGGAGCTCGTCCGCGCCGGCTATGCGGTCGAATATGATTTCGTGGATCCCCGCCGGTTGAACCAGACGCTCGAGGTGCGGGACGTGCCGGGGTTGTTCCTTGCCGGACAGATCAACGGAACCACGGGATACGAGGAAGCGGCTGCGCAGGGGCTCGTCGCGGGCCTGAATGCCGCCGCGGTCGCGCTCGACCTTCCCGAGACCAGGTTCGATCGGCGGACGTCCTACATCGGCGTGATGATCGATGATCTCACCCTCCAGGGCGTGAGCGAGCCATATCGGATGATGACAGCCCGGGCGGAGTACCGGCTGTCATTGAGGGCGGATAATGCCACCTCGCGGCTCGGCGAAGCGGCGTTCGCCGCCGGCTGCGTTTCGGAGCGCCGTCGCCGGTTCATCGAGGATCACTTCGCGCTTCGCTCGAGCGAAGGCTGGATGGACACGCCAGAGGGGCAGGCGGACGCACTCTATCGACCCTATGTCGAACGGCAGCGACGCGAGTGGGAAGTCGTGCAACGGGACGTGCGGGTCTGGCTTCCTCGCGATTTCGATTATTCCGCGGTTCCCGGGCTCTCGAACGAGATGGTGGAGCGGCTTGCGGCCTCCCGGCCCGAGACGCTTGACCAGGCGTCGCGAGTGCCGGGGGTGACGCCGGCGGCCCTTTCCGCGCTCTATGTCGCCGTCAACCGAAGGGCCGCTGCATGATCCGGCGGCTGGAGCAGGCCTCGGCAAGGCCTGTTTCACGTGAAACATTCGAGCGGCTCGAGCGCTATGTTTCGCTGCTTCGCGAAGAGAACGAGCGGCAGAATCTCGTATCCGCGGCGACTCTCGAAAATGTATGGGATCGGCATATTCTCGATTCCGCGCAGCTCGTCAGGGAGGAGCCCACGCCCGGAGCATCCTGGATCGACATCGGTTCGGGCGCCGGTCTTCCAGGAGTGGTCATTGCCTGCATCGTCGAAGGCATGGTCACCCTGGCCGAGCCTCGCCGTTTGCGTGCCGATTTTCTCCACAAGGTCGCCGAATCGCTGGGCCTGCGGGCGAGGGTCCTCTGTGCGAAGGCCGAGCGCGTCGAGGGAAAGTTCGACGTGATCACCGCTCGAGCGGTTGCTCCGCTCACTCAATTGCTGAAGATATCCGCACATCTGTCCACAAGAAAAACCGTTTGGGCGCTTCCCAAGGGGCGCAGCGCCGAGCGGGAACTGGTCGAAGCCCGCAAGGCGTGGCAAGGTAGCTTTCGTGTGGAGCCGAGTGTCACCGACGCTGAATCCTTTATCGTCGTCGGCACGGAGGTGAGGGCAAGGAAATGATCCGCATTGCGGTGGCCAACCAAAAGGGTGGGGTCGGCAAGACAACAACCTGTATCAATCTCGCGACGGCGCTCGCCGCCATTGGGTGGCGGGTTTTGCTCGTCGATCTCGATCCGCAGGGGAATGCATCGACAGGCGTCGGGATCGCGGCTTCGCAGCGCAAGTTGTCGAGCTACGATGTCCTGATCGGAAGTGCGACCGCGATGGACGCGGCAATCCCGACGCGCGTCCCGCGGCTCGATCTCCTTCCAGCGACGGTTGACCTCTCCGGAGCCGAAGTCGAGATGGTCGCGCTCGAAGACCGCGCGCACCGGCTCAAGGCTGCGCTTGGCGCAGCGCCGCCGGGCCGCTGGGACATATGCCTGATCGATTGTCCGCCCTCGCTTGGCCTACTTACCGTCAACGCGCTCGTCGCGGCCCAGCACCTGCTGGTTCCGCTGCAATGCGAGTTCTTCGCTCTCGAAGGCTTGAGCCAGCTCCTCCAGACCGTCGAGCGGATTCGGGTGGCGTTCAATCCTGAGCTTTCGATCCTCGGCGTCGCTCTCACCATGTTCGATCGCCGCAACAACCTTTCCCAAGCGGTTGCGGAAGATGTCCGGGCGTGCCTCGGCGAGGCTGTGTTCGAGACGGTGGTTCCACGTAACGTCCGCCTGTCGGAGGCGCCGAGCCATGGCTTGCCGGCCCTCATTTACGATCTTCGCTGTCCGGGCTCGGAAGCTTATGTCCGCCTGGCGCGGGAGCTGATCGGTCGCTTGCCACAGCTGGCGGAGGCCGCATGAGCGAACGACCGACAAAGGGACTTGGAATGGGCCTCCAGGCGCTGCTCGGGGAGGCTGCGCGATCGCCGGGCCCGGAAGGGCAGGTAGAGAGCCGGGGGGGAGTGCGCGAGATCGAGGTCTCGCGCATCCAGCGAAATCCGGAGCAGCCTCGAGTGCAATTCGACGAGGCCTCGCTCGAGGAGCTCGCCCAGTCCATTCGAGAGCGCGGCGTTCTTCAGCCGATCCTCCTTCGCGAAGTCGGCGATTCCTTCATGATCATTGCCGGGGAGCGTCGCTGGCGCGCGGCACAGCGGGCGCAGCTCCATACGATCCCGGCGATCGTCCGCGATATCGACGAATCAACGATTGCCGAGCTGGCGCTGATCGAGAACATCCAGCGCGAGGACCTCAATCCGCTCGAGGAGGCCGAAGGGTACAAGCAACTCATCAAGCGGCATGGACACACGCAGGACGGCGTTGCTCAGATTGTCCACAAGTCGCGAAGTCACGTCGCTAACTTATTGAGGTTATTGGAGTTACCCGAGTTCGTGCGCGATTCGCTACTGAAAGGCGATATCAGCATGGGCCATGCCAGGGCCGTGGCGACAGCCTCGGACGCCGAGGCGCTGACCCGTGAGGTGATCCGCAAGGGCCTCTCGGTACGCCAGACCGAGGAACAGGCGAGGCGGGAGAAGACGAAACGCTCCCCGGGAGCGGCGTCCGGCGAGCGGGGGGCACGGGGCTCGGCGCCGACCGTCGATGCCGACCTCCAGGCCCTCGAGCGGCAGCTCGGGGACATTCTCGGCCTCAAGGTCCAGGTCACCCACAGGGGGCAGGGGGGAGCAGTCACGCTTCATTACTCGAGCCTCGACCAGCTCGACATGATTTGCCAGCGCCTCAGCGGCGAGCCGATCTAGTCTAGGACGCGCTCCTCGCCTTCCGCGCAATCGCGAGCAGCTCTTCGCCAAGGGCTTCGCGAGCCGGAACTGCCGTGAACATGAGATTGCGCTCGAGCGCACCGGCACGCTCGGCGATCTTCGCGAGATCGCTCGCCGACCACAGCTTGAGCATCGCCTGGATCCGGCCCTTGTCCTTCCAGAACAAGGACTTGCCGAGTGACGCCATGACGGCGTCTGGTCGTTCGCCGCGCTCGATCCTGGCACGAGCCGGGGCGAGCATCAGAAGCCGGCGCTGGAGAGAGCGGATGGCCGGAATCGCCTCCGAGCCGCCGGCCGGCATCCTTGCGACCTCCTGCGCGATTTCCGAGACCTCGCCGAGGAGAGCGAGATCGGCGAGGCGGAGGAAATCCCCCTCGCTTGAATCAGCGCCGACGGCGTCGATCGCATCGTCTTCGAGCTCCCTCGGAGAATTCGGAGAGGCGCCGACGTAGAGCGCCAGCTTTTCCAGTTCCTGGGCGATGATCGCCTGGTCGTTGCCGCATGCGTCCGCGATCCGTCCCGCGACGGAAGGGTTGATCTTCAGCCCAACGCGCCGGCCGAGGTCTGCGACCAGGCGAACCGCGTCCTCGCCCTCGGGAAGGTAGGCGGTGAAAGCGATGGCTCGCGGGGAGGATTCGGCTAGCTTCAGAAGCGGTGACGCCTTGGTGAGCGAGCCAGCGATCGCGACCACCACGCTTTCGACGGCCTCGGCCCCGAGCAGGGCTTCGACCCCTTCAACAATGTCGTTCGCTGCCGGCTCGATCCAGATGAGGCGCCGCTCGCCAAAGAGACTGAGGGCTGCAGCTTCATCGACGAGAACCGCCGGGTTTGCCTTCACGGATGCCGAGGGAACGACCGACTTCGATGCCCCGAGGCTTTCAAGCAGTCGACCGGCAAGTGCGCGGGACTGCGCTTCGTCAGGTCCGCACAGGAGGTAGAAACGGACCTTCGAATCCGGCTGGTCGACCGAGCGGCCGATCGTTGCCTTGTTCGCCTTCACTTCGCGTGGGTCGTTCGCGCGGCATATCCGGCTAGGCGGGCGACGATCTGGTCGGCGACGATCGCCGAGAGATTGTCGAGCGCTGTCTGTTCCGCAGCGACCGTTGCATATTCGCTGCTGACGACATCGATGCTTGCATCCGAGCCTGCCGTATCATCGAGAACGACAGAGCCATTGGCGAGGTCCACCAGCTGGTAGCGTGCCCGCAAGGTCCTGCGCTCCTGCGTCGCTGCACGGTCCGCACGCAGGCCATAAGAGGTGATGTTGTCATCGAGGGTCACGTCGAGCCGATACCGGGCGGTCCCGCTTCCCGACTCGCCGAGGCGATCGACCAGCTTGGTTCGAACGAGCCAGCCCTGTTGCCCCGGAATCCCGGCGACCTCGACGTCCCGGAGGAGGCCTGCGACCTGTCCCGACGAACCCCCGCCGTAGAGCGGGTGAAGGCCGCACGCACAAAGCAGCAGGACAAGAGGGACGATGGCGAAGCGCCGCATCATGCGACGATATTCACCAGCCGGTCCGGGACTACAATGATCTTGCGAGGGCTCGCTCCGGCGAGCTGGCGCTGCACGTTGCCCGAAGCAAGGGCGAGCGCCTCGACATCGGCCCGGGCGAGTCCGCGGGGAGCAACCAGCGTATCGCGAAGCTTGCCGTTGACCTGCACCGCAAGAGTGACCTCGTCATCAATCAGCAGCTCGGGATCGAACGTCGGCCAGGAAGCATCGGCGATCATCGACTGCTCACCAAGGAGCGCCCAGCATTCCTCGGCGAGGTGGGGCGCCATCGGCGCGACCAGGAGCAGCAAGGTTCGGACCGCCTCGGCCCTCGTTTGCGAGGGATTTGCCTTTTCGATTGCAGTGGTGAGCTCGTAAAGCTGCGCGACCGCCTTGTTGAACTGCAATCCATCGATCGCCTCGCCGACCGCCGAGATCGTCCGGTGAAGCTTGCGCTTCAACGGTTCGTCCTCTCCCTCGGCCGTCTTCGGATCGCTCGCCAGTCGCCAGACGCGCTGGACGAAACGCGATGCTCCCTCGATCCCCGCCTCGGACCATTCCAGGTCGCGTTCAGGGGGACTGTCAGAAAGCATGAACCAGCGCACGGCATCCGCACCGTATTTCGCGAGGATGGGTTCCGGGTCGACCGTGTTGCGCTTGGACTTGGACATCTTCTCGACTCGGCCCGGAGTGACGGGAACACCGCTCTCGATATGCACCCAGTCGTCGCCGTCCTTGCGCACTTCGTCCGGACTGAGCCAGCTTCCATCGCCCGCTCGATACGTCTCGTGGGTGACCATGCCTTGCGTAAACAGGCCGCGGAAAGGCTCCGAGATCGAGATGCGGCCAAGCCGCTGGAGAGCGCGAGTCCAGAACCGTGCGTAGAGAAGGTGCAGGATCGCGTGCTCGACCCCGCCGATATATTGAGCGACCGGTAGCCATTTCTCGGCTTCCGTTCGGTCGAATGGACGGTCGGGCGGCTGGCTCGCGAAGCGGATGAAATACCAGCTCGAATCGACAAAGGTATCGAGCGTGTCGGTTTCGCGAGTGGCGGGCCCTCCGCAAGCCGGGCACTCGACAGTCTTCCAGGTTGGATGGCGGTCGAGCGGATTGCCGGGGGTTTCGAAATCAACGTCGTCTGGAAGGACGACGGGCAGCTGGTCGCGCGGCACCGGTACGGCCCCGCAATTCGCGCAATGGATGATGGGGATGGGAGTCCCCCAGTAGCGCTGTCGGGACACCCCCCAGTCGCGGAGGCGATATTGAACCGTGCCCCGGCCCCAGCCGGCCTGCTCGGCACGGCGGATGACTTCGGATGCAGCCTCGTCACTTGGAAGGCCATCGAGGAACCGCGAGTTGACGGCGACTCCCGGCGCAGTTTCCGCCTCGGTGCCGATGGGCTCGGAAGCGACGGCCGTGCTCGCAGCGACCACTCGCCGGATCGGCAGATGATATTGCTTCGCGAATTCAAAATCGCGCTGGTCGTGGCCGGGAACGCCGAAAATCGCGCCCGTTCCGTAATCCATCAACACGAAGTTCGCGATGTAGACCGGAAGGCGCCATTCCGGGTCCAGGGGGTGAACGACCTCGATCCCGGTCGCGTATCCTTTCTTTTCCGCGGTCTCGATCTCGGCCGCGCTTGTTCCGCCAGCCTTGCATTCGGCGATGAACTCGGCAGCGCCAGGGTCTGCATTTGCCGCGGCTCGTGCGATTGGATGGTCAGCGGCAACGGCGACGAAGCTGGCGCCGAAGATCGTGTCGGGGCGGGTCGTGAAGACCTCGACGTCCGAGAGGCCATCGACTGCCTCGGCGAGCCGAAAGCGAAACTGGAGGCCCTTGCTCCGCCCGATCCAGTTCTCCTGCATCAGCCGGACCTTCTCAGGCCAGTCCTTGAGATCGGCGAGGCCGTCGAGCAGGTCGTCCGCGAAATCGGTGATCTTGAGGAACCATTGGGCAAGCTTGCGCCGCTCGACCGGAGCTCCCGAGCGCCACCCGCGGCCTTCGATCACCTGCTCATTCGCGAGCACGGTCATGTCCACGGGATCCCAATTGACCTCGCTCTCCTTGCGGTAGACGAGGCCGGCTTCGAACAGGTCCAGGAAAAGTGCCTGTTCATGTCCGTAATAGGCCGGGTCGCAGGTCGCGAACTCGCGTTCCCAATCGAGAGCGAAGCCGAGCTGCTTCAACTGCTCGCGCATCGTCCTGATGTTTGCCCAGGTCCATTCGCCGGGATGGACCTTGCGCTCCATCGCGGCATTCTCAGCCGGCATCCCGAAGGCGTCCCAGCCCATTGGATGAAGCACTTCATGCCCCTGCATCCGCCGGAAACGGGCGATGACGTCGCCCATGGTGTAGTTGCGGACATGCCCCATGTGGATGCGCCCGGATGGGTAGGGGAACATCTCAAGCACGTAGGTCTTGGGCTTGTTGCTGTTGCTGTCGGCGGCGAAAGAGCCTTCCTCGTTCCACCGCGATTGCCAGCGCCGGTCAGCCTGACTCGGGTCGAAACGCCCGCTCACTCGAACGATCCTAGCCGCGGACGGAGGTTCGGCGCAGGTCCCGGGCGCGGGTCAGGATGATGTCCTCAAGCTTCTGGACCGTGGCAGCCGAGACTGGCGCGTCGATCCAGGCGCCATTCTGATAGACCTGGCGCGCCGCCGAGACGCGCAGGGCATCAGCGCGAAGGTCGGGGTCGAGGACCGCAACCGTCAGCTTCACGCGCTCGCCCGGAGCCTTGGGGCTCGTGTACCAGTCGGTGATGATCACGCCGCTGTTGGGGTTGGCCTGGAGGAGCGGCGCGAACGAAACCGTGTCCACCGCGGCGCGCCACAGATAGGAGTTGACGGCGATGGTCGTCACTTGCGACGGGGCCATTCGCGACGGAACGTTCTTGTTGCGGGTACAGCCGGTGCCGGCGATGGTGAATACGAGCAGTACGGCAGCGGTCGTGTGGAGGCGATTCATCGGCGGTCCTTGGTCAGACGAAGCTTCATGCGGGGCGTTATAGTGATGGCGTTGCAGTCGCAAGCGTCCCCCGCCCGTGCGGAATTATGTGCTTCCGGGGCAACAGGGGATGAACGAATCGAATCCTGTCATGGAACCTTCAGGTTGAGAGGACTATATCGACTCGCGAACAGGGAGATGATCCTTTGCTGAGTCTCGCCAAGAGGAGAGAAGCCCGATGGGTTGCGGCGTGCGCCGCGGCCGGTCTCGTGCTGACTCCGGCCTTCGCGGCGACGACCTCGAAAAAGCGGCCGCCTGCGGTCTCACTCAGCTTCGACAGCCTCTCGACCTTCACCCCCGCCAATGCGGATCCGAAGCTTGCCGCCGCGCTTGCCGGCAAATCGCTCTCGCTGACCGATTTCAAGTTCACTCCAGCGCCGGCCAAGGGCCGGCCTTCACAGGTTCGAGTCGCGATCCGGGCGCGCCTCAATGCCCCGGCACAGCCCTCGGTCAGCCAGGCAAGCGCGTCGACTGCCGCGGTCAGCGCGCTCAATCCGACAACCTACAATCTGGGTGTCGCGGTTGGCTGGAGGCAGTTCGCCGTTTCGGGCGACGTCGCGAAGACCAAGGACGCCGATCCCGCGATCGGAGGCCGCGAGAGCGCGGTCGTCGGCGTGAGCTATTCGCTCAGCAAGTTTACCGGCCGCGTCGCCGTTGGCGCCGATCGGCCTGACGGTCGAGCGCTCCCGGCGCTTCGTCGCGGCGATACATATTCGCTGGATGTCGGCGGCTCTTACTCGTTGAGCCGGCACGTCGCACTGACCGGCGGCGTTCGCTACAACGTCGAGCGCGATCGCCTGTCGGCGCTGCAGGACAACCGCCGTGACAGCCAGGCGGTCTACGTGGGAACCGCGTTCAAGTTCTAAACGCCGAGATCCCGGCCCATCCCTGAAAGCCCAGGTCCCTGATGCGCGCGAACCTGCGCGCGTTCATTCCGCCAAGAGCGACCAGCCTCCGCTGGCCGAGGCGGGCGAGCGCTGCGGCGCGCATCCGAGTGAGCGGATGCCAGTCCGGATGGCTCCGGGTCGGGAATAGCGGAGAGAGGAGGATGAGCGGGGTCCGCCTCAGCATGGCGACGCGAAGCTCGCGCAGGCCGTGGACCCGGGCCGCGCTTCCCCGCCCTTCGATGACGAGCACGAGGCCCCGCTCGCGCGCGACCTTCCGCAATGAGCGCAAGGCCTTCGGTGGCAATTGCCCGAGCACCAGCACCCCGCCCCCAGGCGGAAGCCGCCTTGCGAGCTCCAGTTCATCGGGCGTGGCGATGATGAGCCACTGGTCCGGCTTGGTCTGGCGGCGTCGCATGGCGCTTCCTATAGCCCGGGGCGTGACGAGCGCGGCAGAGAGAAGACAAAAGATCCTCGAGCGAGTTTGGCGAGCCGCGGCCCTTGCCCGGCGCGACCCTTCGGACGTGCAGTTGATTGCCGTCAGCAAGGGCCGGCAAGCCGAGGAAATCGAGCCGCTGATCGCCGCCGGTCAGAAGGATTTCGGCGAAAACCGAATGCAGGAGGCGCTCGCCAAGTGGCCCGTCCTTCTTGCTCGCTACCCGGACGTAAGGCTCCACGGCATCGGGCGCCTGCAATCAAACAAGGCCGATGACGCGGTCACGCTCTTCGACACCATCCATTCGCTCGATCGTCCCTCGCTCGTCGAGGCGCTGGTCAGGGCGGGCGCCAAGGCAGGCCGGACCCCGAACGTCTACGTCCAGGTCAATATCGGCGGGGAGGTGCAGAAGGGCGGGTGCGAGATCGGCGAGCTCGAAAGCTTCCTGAAGGTAGTGCGCGGTTCGCCCCTTCCGATCAAGGGCCTGATGGCGATCC
>DASZYL010000113.1:0-12967 GCA_035545385.1 Sphingomicrobium sp.
TAGAAGAAGGTGATGGGCCGGCGGGACCCTGGAACTCCGTCGAGCGTGTCGGCGGTATAGAAGATGCTCGCCTGCGGCTTGCCCGAGACGTCGCGGATCGTGACCGTCCCTGCGGTCGACGTATATCTAAGAGCGCGTCCCGAGACATTGACGCTGTGATGGGTCGAGACCGCGCGCTCCTCGACCGGAGCCCCGGTCCAGGCGCCTGCCGCCTCCTTGGCGAGGTCGTCCTTGTGCAGGTCTTCGACGCTCTTTCCCTTGTCGCCGCCGGGCGAGGACTGGGCGAGCGCCGGAGTGACGGCGAGGAATGCGGCAGCACAGAGGAGCGTAAGATGGCGCATCGGCAGGAATCTCTTGGCTAGGGTGTCGAGGATGGACGGCAGGCACCCTGCCAAAAGTTAGTTTCCAGGAACAACCCTCCCCATCGACGAACGGGCTGGTGGTGTCTGCGAACGCGGGAACGAAATCAGGCGAGCGCGAGGAGCGTATCGCGCTTCTCGATGGCCTCGGCGAAGTCAGGTCCGTCGGGTTCGATCATCGTCGTTGCCATTGCCCTCGCGAGGCGGGCTTCGCCCTCGTCGGTCATTGGCCCGATCGCGGCTGCGACCGCGACCATCTCGGCCATCTTGCCCGAGCAGTGGAGCGCGGCATCGCAGCCGGCGGCGACCACGCCCGAAGCGCGGCTTCCGAAATCGCCTTCGAGCGCCTCCATCCCGATGTCGTCGCTCATGAGGAAGCCATCGAACCCGATCCGTTCGCGGATGATGTCGCGAATGACGACTGGCGACAGGCTTGCCGGGCGCTCGGCGTCCCAAGCCGTGTAAACGACGTGGGCGGTCATTCCCATCGGAGCGAACGAAAGCCGCTCGAACGGTTCGAGGTCGACCTCGAGCTCCTCGGCGCTTGCGAAGACCACGGGAAGCTCCTTGTGGCTGTCGACCAGCGCCCTGCCATGGCCCGGCATGTGCTTGACGATCCCGACCACGCCCGCGGTGGCCATTCCGTCGAGCACCGCCCGGCCAAGCGCTGCGACCTGCATCGGTTCGGAACCGAGCGCTCGATCGCCGATGATGTCGCTCGCTCCTTCCTGGCGGACGTCGAGCAATGGCAGGGCGTTCACGTTGACCCCGACCGAGCGCAGCATGAGGGCAAGCGCCCTCGAATTGGATCTTACCGCCTCGATCGCCGACGTGGGCGCCGCCTGGTAGAGGTGGGCGAAGCGCTCGGCCGCCGGGAATGCGGGCCATTCAGGGGGCTTCATCCGGGCGACGCGGCCCCCTTCCTGGTCGATGAGGATGGGAAGGTCGGCGCGGCCGGCAAGGTCGCGAAGCGAATCGGTCAGCCTGAGGAGCTGGTCACGGGTCTCGCAATTGCGCTTGAAGAGGATGAATCCCGCAGGGTCCGAGTCCCTGAAGAAATCGCGTTCGGCGCTGGAAAGCTCGAACCCTTCAAGACCGTAGATCACAGCTTGCATCGGTCCGGGCCTATTCCGCGACGAAGCAGTTTTCGCCGGCCGCCTTCAGCATGTCGCAGGCCTGCTTCGCGTCCGCCGCCGACGAGGCTCCAGCGCGAAGGCGGATGCCGTGGGCGAAGGGAACGATCATCTTGTTCATGGCCGCGATGCTCGGAAAGCGTGCCGAGAGTGCGGTCCATGCCCGCTCCGCCTGCGCCTGGTTCGCAAAGGCGCCGAGCTGGATCACGCTTCCTGTTCCTCCGGTCGCCTTTGGCGGAGCCGGCGCCACGGGAGCCTTGGCGGCATCGGGCGTGGCCTTCGTCGTCCCGGCCGGGCTTTCAGGGGGTTTTTGAACGACACCCTTCGGAAGCTTGCTCGTATCGAGCTGCGCGTCCCTGTCCTCACCCGCGCTCGTCTCGAACGCAGTCTGGCTCTCGGCGCTTATATCGAGGCCGCCGGGATTGGGCGGCTTCACCTTGTAGGGGCCGGCGGGCGCGTGGATGAGCTCGGGCGGTCCGGCGACGACGGCGTTGCGCCGGCCGAGCCAGAAGAAGGTCGCGGCGACGATGAGCGCGGCGAAGAGGACGACGAGAAGCGCCGCGAACATCTTGCGCGCCGAAAGGCCGCGCGGCTCGTCCTCGTCCTCGACAGGCTGGAGCCAGGGCAGCTGCTCGTCATAGGGACGGCTGTCGCTCACCGTTCCACCCCCTTGGGCTTCCACGGGAGGCCGACCACGGCGCAGCTGAATTCAATCTTGCCCATGCGCTGGCAAAGCACCTCGGAATGGGCCTGCGAGGTCGTGCCGATCTGGAAGCGATAGAAGCGGCGGCCGCGCGAGTTGCGATCGCTCACCACGGTCGCCTTGAGATGGGCGAGCGCTGGATAGGCGCGAACCATCCGCCTCCAGCCGAGCTTCGCCTGTTCGCGACTGCCGAACGCCCCGATCCTGACGATCCTCCCCTTGGCGCCCTGCGACTGCGAGGCCGGCCACGCCTTCAATGGTTTTGGTTCCGGCCTTGCGACCGGTTCCGCCGGCTGGTCGACGGGCTTTGCCCAGTCGGACAATCCCTCCTGGGCGGCGACCACCCTCGCGATCTCGACCGTCGAGGGCGTTTCCCGCTTGAGCTGCGGGCCCGCGCGATGGGCGACAGCCCTCTTTTCCACCGGCGGACGAGCGATCGGGACCTCGCGGACGGGAGCCGGGCTGACCTGCGGCGCGGGCGCCAGGCGCACCTCCGGCAGCGGCTGCTGCCCGAGTTCAGAAGCGCTCGGCTGCGGCATGGGAATGTTCGTGCCGGCCCGCGTGGCAACGCTCGGTGCCGGCTCGTTCCAGCTGCGAAAGCCGATCCAGTAGGAGGCTGCCGCCACGAGCAGGATTGCAACGGCCGCCAAGCCGGCGAACCCCGCGCCTCCGCTCCGCTTTCGCGGCGGGGGTGCGGGAACCGGGTCATCTGCGAGCCACGGCAGCCGGTCCATCGCCGCTGCCGCCTGGGACTGGCTCATCGTCAACGCATCTCCTCGGCGGCCTCGACACCCATCAGCCCAAGGCCGCTCCTGATGATTTGCCCGATGCCGAGCGCCAGTTCCAGCCGAGCCCGAGAAAGTTGTGGATTGTTTTCAACGAGGAAGCGCCGCTCCGGGTCGTCGTTGCCGCGGTTCCAGAGCGCGTGGAACTCGGCCGCAAGGTCATAAAGGTAGAAGGCGATTCGGTGAGGCTCGTGGGCGAGCGCTCCCCCCTCGAGAACGCGGGGATATTGAGCGGCGCGCTTCACGAGGGCCAGCTCTTCCTCGTCGAGGAGCGACAGGTCCGCGGGGCTTGCAAGGTCCACCCCGGAATCGGCCGCCTTGCGTTTGAGCGAACTGATCCGGGCGTGGGCATATTGGACGTAGAAGACAGGATTGTCCTTCGACGCCTCGACGACCTTCATGAAATCGAAATCGAGAGGAGCGTCCGGCCGCCTGGTCAGCATCATGAAACGAACGACGTCCTTGCCGACTTCGTTCACGACCTCGGAAAGCGTCACGAAATCGCCCGCGCGCTTGCTCATCTTCACCGGCTCGCCGCCGCGGAACAGCCGGACCATCTGGACCAGCTTCACGTCGAGGTCGACCTTGCCGTCGGTCAGCGCCTTCACCGCCGACTGGACCCGCTTGACGGTCCCGGCGTGGTCGGCGCCCCAGATATTGACGAGGTGGCTCGCGTTCCTCGACTTTTGCCAGTGATAGGCAGCGTCCGCCCCGAAATAGGTCCAGCTTCCGTCCGACTTCTTCATCGGCCGGTCCTGGTCGTCGCCAAACTCGGTGGAGCGGAACAGCGTGAGCTCGACCGGCTCCCACTCGTCGTGGGGATCGAGGCTCTTGGGTCGCTCGAGTGAGCCCTCGTAGACGAGCCCCTTCTCGCGCAGGACCTCCATCGCGCCCTCGACCGCTCCCGAGCGCTGGAGCTCGGCCTCCGAGGAGAAGATGTCGTGGTGGATTCCGAGCAGGCCAAGATCGTAGCGGATGAGGTTCAGCATCGCCTTGATCGCGCAATCACGGACGATCGGGAGCCACTGCTCTTCCGGCATCTCGGCGAGCTCGTCGCCATAGTCGGCGGCAAGGACGATCCCGACCGGCTTCAGGTAATCGCCGGGATAGAGACCCTCCGGGATCTCGCCGATGTCCTCGCCCAGGGCCTCCCGGTACCTGAGGTACAAGGAGCGTGCGAGCGTATCGACCTGCGCTCCTGCATCGTTGACATAATATTCCTTGGTGACCCGGAAACCCGCGGCTTCGAGGATCCTCGCGAGGCTGTCGCCGATGACGGCTCCTCGGCAATGCCCCATGTGGAGCGGGCCCGTCGGATTTGCCGACACATATTCGACATTGACGCGCTCGCCCTTGCCGACATTGCAAAGGCCATATTCCTCGCCTTCGCGCAAAATGATTCGAAGCTCGTCCCTCCATACATCGGGAGTGAGGCGAAGGTTGATGAAGCCGGGACCTGCGATCTCGACCGCAGTGACTGGCGGCAGGGCCTCGAGCTTGGGCTTGATGAGTTCAGCGAGCGCGCGCGGGTTGGTTCCCGCGGGCTTCGCCAGAACCATCGCGGCGTTGGTCGCGACATCGCCGTGCGACGGGTCGCGCGGCGGCTCGACGGTCACGTTCGATCGATCGAGGCCCTCGGGAAGCTTTCCCTCGGAAACGAGGTCGTCGAGCACTCCATCGAGGAGCGCGGCATATTGGGCGTAGAGGCTCAAGACATTCAACCAATGCTGGAAGGGGTGGCCCTCTAGCGCAGGCTTTCGTCAACGTCACTACGCGCGAGGGGGGTGGTTAGACAGATTGACGCAGCCTCATGGCGGCGACAGGACGATGAAGATGGGCGGCAGCTCCTTTCCTTCAAGAGCAGATTGCTATCGATCGCGTGGCTATGCGCAGCTCGAAGGACTCGTCCCGCGGCTCGTGCTGCAATTCTTCCACGGCCGGATGCAGTCGGTTCTCGACCTCAAGAACGCGCCGCAATTCCGGTCGCAGACGTGGCTGTCGACCAAGCCCACGATCGAGGTTTACAGCATGCAATATTCGCCGATGGCGACGTTCCACTGGGGACTGACCCCGGTCGCCTGCGAACTTGCTGGCTCCGATCTCTTGCCGACCTATGCCTATTTCCGGGTCTACCCCAAGGGTGCGACCTGCGTCGTCCATTCGGACCGCGAAGCGTGCGAGCACAGCATGTCCCTGATGGTCGAGCTCGCGGACGACATTCCCTGGGCGCTCTGCATCGGCCACGACGAGGTCGAGCAATCCCCTGCCCCCGAGCACGATTTCGGAACGGAGCAATATACCGCGATCCCGATGGGCGCCGGCGACGCCGTCATGTACCGCGGGGTAAGCCACCGGCATGGCCGGATCGACCCCAATCCCAATCGCTGGTCGGCGCATCTCTTCATGCACTGGGTCGATGTCGCGGGACCTCATGCCGACCAGGCCTTCGACCAGGTGGCTCTGAGGAAAGCCATGGCCGGCGGCCAGCCCTAGAAGCGGTCCGCCGGGAGGTTGACCGGTCCGACCAGTTCCTCGTGCCTCGCAATTGCGAAACGGTCTGTCATTCCCGCGACAAAGTCCCCGATCGTTCGGATCTGCTGGACCTTGTCGCCGCCAAGCCGCCAGCCCTCGGGAAGGAGGGAGGGGTCGGAACGATAGGCGGCGGCGAGATCGGCGACCACCCGCTGCGCCTCCTTGCGGACCGCTCTCAATTCCCCAAGGCCGTAGAGCCGGGCGTAGAGAAAGCGCTTGAGCTCGCGCTCCTCTTCGCCGAGCGCATCGGAAAAGCCGGCGAGCTGCCGCCCGGCCGAACGGACCTCCTCGATCGTCTCGACGCCGGCATCGGCAACACGGCGCCTCGTCTCGGCGAGGACGTCTCCAACCATGGTGCCGATCATGTCGCGAACGAGAGCGCGCTGGCGCTTCTCGACGGAAATCCCGGGGTAGCGCTCGAGAATCCCGTCCCACAAACGCTTCACGATCGGGAGCTCGACGAGCTCCTCGATCCGGAGGAGTCCGGCGCGAAGACCGTCGTCGATATCGTGATTGTCATAGGCGATGTCGTCGGAGATCGCCGCGACCTGGGCTTCGAGCCCGCTCCAGCTTGAAAGCTCGAGGTCCCACTGGGCGTTCGCTTCCGAAAGCGCCCAGCTCGGCTCGGCAATCGGCCCGTTGTGCTTGGCGAGGCCTTCGAGCGCTTCCCAGCTGAGGTTGAGACCATCGAACTCGGGATAGGGGTTCTCGAGCTTCGTCACGATCCTGATCGTCTGCGCATTGTGATCGAACCCGCCGGCGTCTTCGAGCGCGGCGTCCAGCGCGTCCTCGCCCGCGTGGCCGAAGGGCGGATGGCCAAGATCATGGGCAAGGCAGAGGGCCTCGGTGAGGTCCTCGTTGAGGCCCAGCGCCCTCGCGATGGTCCGGCCGATCTGCGCGACTTCGATGCTGTGGGTCAGGCGAACACGGTAATGATCGCCGTCAGGGGCAATGAAGACCTGCGTCTTGTGCCTCAAACGACGGAAGGCGACCGAGTGGATGATCCGGTCGCGGTCGCGCTGGAAGGTGTCGCGGGGGCCCCGTGGGCCGGAACGGTCTTCAGGATGGAGGCGGCCGCGGGAATTTGAAGGGTTGGCGGCAACGCGGGGCGGAAGGGTCATTCCACCGCGATTGGCACAATCCTGTCGGAAGAGGAATTGGTCCAGCGAAACGCATCGATGCCGACGCTTCGCAGGTCCTCGGAAAAGATCCTGGCATCGGACGACCCGCGGAACGGACCGATCACCAGCCGATCGCGGTCGCCGCCCTCGGCCACGTAGGCAGTGATCCCCTCGAACAGCTCGGAGTTCTTCGCCTTCAATCGCTCGAACTGGCTCGAGAGCGCGCCAGCGTCACGGCCGCTCGCGAGCTGGAGCCAGATCTTGCTCGGCTCGGTCACCGAAGTGCGCTGGACGCTCGCCGGCTTGGGCTGGGGAGCATAAGCGACCTTGACCGCCTGCGCCCGCGGGGTCTGTACCTGGGCGGCGGCGGGCTGCCCCCAACCCGGCGCTGCCGCCGCCTGCGGCTGTGCGGACCGGTCACGAAGGAGCGCATCGATGCCGGAAAGCCGGTCGGTGGTGACGGTCTCGTTCATCGCAACCGTCGAAGGCGCGGTCCGGACCGGGGCGGCAGAAGCAGCAGAAGCATAAGTGGGAGCGGCAGGCGCTGTGTAGGCGTAGGAGGCGCCTGGCTGGCCCGGGTCGGGGAAGATCCCAAGATTGACGGCCGCCGCTTTTTGCCCCGCGGGGAGCGAGGGGAGCCTTGCGAGGAAAGGAGCAACGCTCGACCAGCTTCCCGGCATCGCGGCATCGATCGCGGTCATGGCCGACTTCGAATCCCCGGTGAGGGCAAGAACGAACGCGCGCACCCTGGTGGTCGTCGCATCGCCTTTGGCCGAGAGCGGCGCGAGCACCGCAATCGCCCCGGCCTTGTCGCCGCTGATCGCGAGGCTGAGGGCGAGGCGCCGGCGCGCCTCGTCGGAATCGGCTCCGCTCAGCGCCGAGCGGTAGTCGGCCTGGGCTTTCGCCTGGTCTCCAAGGAGGTCGTAGGCAAGCCCGCGGTCACAGCCGAGGGTGGCCGCAGTGGCGCCAAGCTGCTGGGCCCTCGTGAAATAGGGCATCGCGCCCTTGGCATTGCCGGCGAGGACCTGCACCGCGCCCATCCCAGCCTGCGGAAGCGGGCTGCGCGGGTCGACCTCGTCGGCGCGTGCGAAGAAGCCTGCCGCGGCCTGGGCATCGCCGAGCTCGAGCGCGGAGCGACCCGCACCGATCAGCGACTGGAAATCCTTGGGATTGTCGGCGAGCGCCCGCACATAGCGGGCGAGCGCCGCGGCCGCAGTCTCGTTGTAGGGCGAATAGCTGCCCTGCGCCGCAACGGGCGAGGCAACGGCCGCAAGCCCGCCGGCGCAGCAAGCGAGCGCTCCGGCACATGAAATCTTTGACAATCCCCGCATCGATCCTCCCGGTGCGGCAGAGAATCTTACCGGGAGCTTTCTGCCTAGTGCGGTTACGCTAAAGCGTGCGAAGCAGGCGGTGAGGTGCAGCAAAGCTTGGCCATTAACTGACCTACTATACAAAAAGGGACAGATGCTGGCGGCATCTGTCCCTTTTCAACGCTGACGTGCTGATTACTGGTTGTTTTGCCGGTTGAGGAACCGCGGGATATCGATCGGCTCCCGCCTATAGCTGGTTTCTTCCTCGTCGATCTGCGCCTTGGAAGCGCCGCGGGCGATGTTCGACATCCGCTCGAAGAGCGTGCCACCGTTGGCGCTCGGAGCGGTCGCCTCGTCCTCGTCCTCCGGCGGCGCGATCGGCGGAGCACCGACCGGGCTCGTCAGGATGTCGTCGCTGCCGAGCAGAAGTTCGTCCTCGTCGCCCTCGTCCGTCAGGTCGACCTCGAGCATGTCCTCCGCCGGGGGAGCGGCCTGCTCCTGCTCGGCAACTGGAGCCGGGGCCTGCTGGCGCGGCGGGAAGCTGAACACCTTGGCGGGCGTTGGCTGGGCGCCGACTTCCGCCTCGATGCCGGTGGCAACGACCGAAACCCTGATCCTGCCGCCAAGATCATTGTTGAACGCCGAGCCCCAGATGATGTTCGCGTCGGGGTCGACCAGCTCCTTGATGTGGCTCGCCGCCTCGTCGACCTCCATCAGGCGCATGTCCTCGCCGCCGGTGATCGAAATGATGACGCCCTTGGCGCCCTTCATGCTGACCCCGTCGAGCAGCGGGTTCGAGATCGCCTTCTCGGCAGCCTCGATCGCGCGATTGTCACCATCGGCTTCGCCGGTGCCCATCATGGCCTTGCCCATCTCGCTCATGACCGAGCGGACGTCGGCGAAGTCGAGGTTGATGAGGCCGGGCATGACCATGAGATCCGTGATTCCACGAACGCCCTGCTGGAGCACTTCGTCGGCCATCTCGAAGGCCTGCTTGAAGGTCGTTTCCGAGTTGGCGAGGCGGAACAGGTTCTGGTTCGGGATGACGATGAGCGTGTCGACATGCTGCTGAAGCTCGGTGATCCCGGCATCGGCCGAGCGCGAGCGCCGAGCGCCTTCGAATGCGAACGGCTTGGTGACGACGCCGACGGTCAGGATTCCCCGGTCGCGCGCAGCCTTGGCGATGACCGGGGCCGCACCGGTCCCGGTTCCTCCGCCCATGCCGGCGGCGATGAAGCACATGTGAGCGCCCTCGAGCGACTGGATGATCTCGTCGATCGTCTCTTCCGCCGCCGCCCGGCCGATCTCGGGTCGCGACCCGGCGCCAAGACCCTGGGTGATCCTCAGGCCAAGCTGGATGCGGCGGTCCGCCTCGCTGTTGTTGAGCGCCTGGGCGTCCGTGTTGGCGACGATGAAATCGACGCCCTGGACGTCGGCTCGCATCATGTTGGCGATGGCGTTGCCGCCTGCTCCGCCGACGCCGATCACGCTGATCCGCGGACGAAGCTCGTCGACTTCTGGCCGGATGAAATCAATGCTCATGATCTAAAATCCCCCCAATGCGACAACGCTTTGAGCCTGCAAGAGGAATCCATGAATCATTGCTAGTCTCCTGCCAAGCGGAAAAGTTAACGGTGACAAAAAAAGTGGGGACGGGTGTCTCCGCAAAGACTCACTTTTGGCGTCGTTTCAGTGCTTTCCTCGCCAAGCGGGCCCCCAGATGAATTCGGCGAACCGCAGGTTTGACCTTCCTCAAGTCGTCAGTTGCGGCAGAGTCACGTGAACCAGCTCGCGACGAGACCCGCCGTACAAAGGAAGGTGACGAGCGTCGTTGCCCAGCCAAGGACATTCGTGCTCCTCGAGTTGATGCGCGCGCCCATGACCCTCCTGCTGTTCGTGAGGAGCATCATGACGAGGAGAAGTGGGGGGACCGAGAAGCCCTGGACGACGCCCGACCACACCAGCGCCTGCATCGGGTTGAGCCCCATGAAGTCCATGCCGACGGCGAGCGCAGTCACCATTGCGATGATGCCGTAGAAGAGCCGGTTCTTTCGGGGCTGCTCGTGGAGGCTGGCGTGCCGCCCGAAAGCCTGCACGAGGTCGTAGGCGGCGCCCGTCGTCATGACCGGAACCGCGAGGAAGCCGACGCCGACGACGCCGAGCGCGAAGAGCCACTTCGCCGCCGGCCCGGCAAACGGCTCGAGCGCGGACGCGGCTTGAGCGGCGGTCTCGATATTGGTCTCGCCCGCCGAATGGAGCGTCGCCCCCGTCGCCATCAGGATGAAATAGAGAATGAGATTGGAGAAGATCATTCCCGTAAGGACGTCCCGGCGGGTGTTCTTGAGCTCCCGTCGCGTCGCTCCCCTCCGCTGCCACAGGCGAACCCGCCCGATACCGATTTCCTCCTCGACCTCCTGGTTCGACTGCCACGTGTAGATGTAGGCCGAGAGCGACGTCCCGATGCACGCCACGAGGATGTTCATGAACTGCGGGTCGAAACGAACGTTCGGAACGAAGGTGTAGTGAAGGACCTCGAGCGGGTCCGGCCGCGCCATGAACGCGGCACCGACGTAGGCGAAGAGGATGAGCGCGAGCCAGCGGAACAATGTCCGGATCGCGTCATAGGAACCGAAATACTGGACCGTGTAGATGATGACAGCCGAGCCCATGACGAGCACCGGGATCCGTACTGGAAGAAGGAGGTTCAGCGCCGCCCCGATGCCGCCGAGGTCGGCTGCCGCCTCGATGATGTTCCCGACGAAGGCGAGGACGAGGAGCGGCAGGAATATCCAGCGCGGAAACTGGTCGCGGATGCAGGCGAACAGGCCCCGTCCATAGACCTGCCCGATCTTCGCCGAGATGTAGACGACGACATACATCATCGGCAGCAGGACGGGCGCGATCCACAGGATCGGGAGGCCGAACGTGGCCCCGGCGGTGGAATAGGTCCCGATCGCCGAAGGATCGTCGTCGGCCGCGCCCGTGACGATGCCTTTCCCGACCAGGGAAGCGATGCCGTTGCTCGGCCGACCCCGCGCCGAAGCGGGCTCCGCCGAACCTTGGGATTTCACACGCGATTCCAATACTCACTCGCCAGGGCTTCCACTCTGCCCGGCAAGCGCCTGATCGCGCCCTCGCGTTCCGACTGCAGTTCGGCGGATGTCCGACGAGAGCCTCGCAATAACCGATTTGCACCGTTACCAACGCGTCTCTCCTCGAAGCCCGGGCTCGCATCAGGGAAGGACGCGATGGCAATTGCCGTTTTCGACACGGTCCAGGTGGAAGAGCTGCTCGACTATCCGGGCTGCATCGAGGCCATGCGCGAAGCCATGATCGCCCTCTCCAGCTCCGAGCGGCCGCAGCCGCTTCGGCAGATCTTCACCGTCGGCGACGACCAGATGTTCGGAACGATGCCCGGGGAACTGAGGGCTCTTTCGACGTTCGGCGCAAAACTGGTCAGCGTCTTCAAGGACCCCGATCGCCCGGGACGCTCACGGCACCAGGGGGTGGTCGTCGCCTATGATGGAGATACGGGCGCGGTGAGCTGTATCGCCGATGCCGAACCGATAACCCAGATCCGGACCGGTTGCGCAAGCGCGGCGGCGACCGACGCGCTCGCGCGGAGCAGTTCCGAGGTCCTCGCAATCTTTGGTACGGGGATCCAGGCCGAGGCGCACCTCCGGGCGGTGCCGTTGGTCAGGCCCTTTCGCGAGATTCTCCTGTGGGGACGATCGGCGCAAAAGACGCACCTATTCGCAGATAGGATGAGCAGGGTCCTTGGGCGAAAGATCACCGCCGTCGCCGATGCGCATGAAACCGCCGCCCGGGCCGACGTGATCTGCACCGTCACCTCGTCGGCAAGACCGGTCCTTCTTGGCGAATGGGTAAGGCCAGGAACCCATATCAACCTCGTTGGCTCGAGCTATCTCGGCCCGGTCGAAGTCGATACGGCTCTCGTCGCGAGGGCACGTTACGTGGCCGACTACCGGCCAGGAGTCCTCGCTCAGGCCGCCGAGCTCGCGGCGGCACGCGACGAGGGTCTCGTCGACGACGACCATGTGGTTGCCGAGATCGGGGAGGTCCTTGCGGGGCGTGTGAAAGGGCGCGAGGACGACAGCCAGGTCACGATCTACAAGTCGCTGGGCCACGTGGCGCAGGACCTCGCCGCCGTTGCCTATCTCCAGAAGCGCGCCGGCCGGTCAGACTCTGATTAACTTGCCGGAGGCTGCCACAGCTCGACGGGATTGCCCTCGGGATCGTGGACTCGTGCAAATCGGCCGATGCTGGGGTCATTCCATTCGTCCCGCGTCTCGACGGCGATCCCTGCATCCTTCAGCCGCTCGATCAGTCCGTCGATGTCGCTGACCCTCAAGTTCAGCATGTACGCTTTTTCTGCCGGGAAATAGTCGGTGTCGTCCTTGAACGGCATGAAGACGACGGGTCCGCCGGAAGCCATCCAGCTATATTCGTCGCTCTTCCCCGCTCCTGGCGCGCCGCAACCCGGCCCGACGTTCAAATGCTCGCGGTACCAGGCGGTCAGCGCTTCGGGATCGCTTGCCCGGAAGAACAGGCCACCAATGCCAAGAACCCCCATACTTGCCTCCTGACCTTTGCTTGGGACATATCGCCCCCGCTCTAGCAGGGCGCAGCCTCTGTGGCTTGCATTGTTGATGGAACGTTGCAGCAGTGGTTGCGTTGGCGAACGGGTTCAAAAAAGGAGACGGAGATGAAACGAATCCTACTTTTATGCGCGGCGACTGCCGTGCTTTCGGCTTGCGCGACGACGCCTCCGCCGATGACAACCTGCGCGGACGGAACGCAGGTCGAAGCGGGCCAGCCTTGCCCGCCGCCCCCTCCGCCTCCTCCACCACCGCCGCCACCGCCGACGGTCTGCCCGGACGGGACCTCGGTGCCGGCAGGCACCGCGTGCCCGATGCCGCCGCCGCCACCGCCACCGCCGCCGCCGTCGCACGCCGGTGAGCGCGGCTGATCAGGCGATTGCCCGCGGCTCAAGCTGCGGCTGA
>DASZYL010000114.1:0-2361 GCA_035545385.1 Sphingomicrobium sp.
ACCGATATCGGCCGGAAGTTCGTCCCGGCGCCGGGACGCAGCTTTACCTGGTGGAGCTACCGGTCGCCGGACTGGACGAAGAACGACCGGGGGCGCCGCCTCGATCACATGTGGTCCTCACCCGAGCTTTCCGGAAGCATCGTTGCTCACGAAGTGCTGGAGCCGGCACGCAACTGGCAAAGGCCGTCCGACCACGTGCCCTTGATCTGCGAGGTCGAGCTGTGAGTTCATCCGCCGTCCGTATCGCCGTGGCAATGCTGCGGTCCGGACGGCCCGTTCGAATCGCCGGCGACCGGGAGCTTACGGTGGCGGCGGTGGAGACGACGAGCGAGGAGCTCCTCGAGCTTCGGGATCCCGCACACGAGGCGAAGCTGATGATCAGCGGGCAGCGCGCCGCGGCCCTCAAGCTAGCCAACGAGCGCGAGGCGGCGGATCCGAATGCGCCGGTCGTGATCGAGCGCGCACAGTGGCTCGATTCGTCCACTGCGCTGGCCATTGCCGATCCTGGCCGCGACCTCGACCGTGGGCCCTCTGGTCCGCTTCACCCGGTGGCTGCCGAACATTTGGAGGCGAGCCGCGCAGCGCTCGCGCTCGCCCGGTCGGCCGGGCTTCTGCCAGCCCTGTGGATCCTCGAGCGCTCCCAATCGGACGCTGCCGTCGGCCTTGAGGACATCATTCGCGAGCGCGAGCAGCCCTCGGTTGAAATCGTCGCCCGCGCGAAGCTCCCCTTGGAGGGCATGCCCCCGACGCAGATCGTCGCCTTCCGGGCGTCGGACGATGGGCAGGAGCATGTCGCCCTCGTCGTCGGCGCTTTCGGCGGAAAACCTCCCCTGGTGCGGCTTCATAGCGAATGTCTCACGGGCGACGTGTTCGGATCGCTCAAATGTGATTGCGGACCGCAGCTCAGGGAAGCGCTTCGGATCATCGGCGCAGCAGGGGGCGGCGTCCTGCTCTATCTTCGCCAGGAGGGTCGCGGCATCGGCCTCGCCAACAAGGTGCGCGCTTATGCCCTCCAGGACCGCGGGCTCGACACCGTCGATTCCAACCGTCGATTGGGATTTGGGGACGACGAGCGGGACTATGGCCACGCCGCCGCCATGCTGAAGGCGCTCGGAATCGATCGCGTCGCGTTGCTTACCAATAATCCCGACAAGGTTTCGGGGCTGGAAAGAGCAGGGATCGAGGTCTCCGAGCGCGTCCCCCACCAGATGCCCGCGAACCCGCATAATGCCGACTATCTTGCGACCAAGCGCAAGCGGAGCGGGCATCTCCTCGCCTAAGATAGTCCCACGAAAGCCGCGACTTCGGCAAAACTGTGAGCAACGTGCTCGATGCCGACGGAGCGAAGCATTTCTTCATGGCCGTCAAAACAGTGCCGCCCGGCGGCAAGACCAATGACGGTGGCGCCTGACGCCAGCGCGCCTTTGGCTCCGACCTCGGAATCCTCGAGGATGACCGAACGGGCGATGTTCGAACCCAGCCGTTCGGCAGCATAGAGATAGATGTCCGGTGCCGGCTTGCCGCGCTCGACGTGCTCGCGGCCGCTGTAGACGTGGTTCCCGAAGGCATCGGCCAGCCCGAGGTGGCGAAGGTGGCCCTCGATCCAGCGCGTCGAGCTCGACGACGCCACTGCCTTTGGAAAGTCCTCGGGAAGCGAACGAACGAAATCGACCGCCCCGACGACGGCGTCGATCCCCTGCTCGAGCGCGCGGATGCTCTTCTCTTTCATCCGGGCGTGGAAATCGGCTGGGAGGCGAGTTCCTATCCTCTGTTCGACAGCAGCGATGAAATCGTTGCCGGCGAGACCGGTATAATGGCGGATCGCCTCGGCCACGCTATGCCGATGGCCAAGGTCGGTGAGCAATTCGGCAAGCTCGACATTGGCCTCGAACTCGCTTTCGAGGAGCACGCCGTCGAAGTCGAATATCATTGCGTCGAACTTCATCATTCGTCTTCGAACAATGCTGTTCCAATCCGGACAGCGGTTGCTCCAAGCATGACCGCCGCCTCGAAATCCGATGACATTCCAATGCTTAGACCCTTGACGTCATGGCGTCGGGCAAGCTTTGCGAGAAGCGCGAAGAAGGGCGCGGGCTCGAGCTCCTGTGGCGGGATCGCCATCAGGCCCTTGATGGGAAGGGGCGAACCGCGCACCACCTCCAGGAAGCCTTCGAGCTCGCCGATCTCGCACCCGCCCTTCTGCTCCTCCTCGCCGATATTGACCTGGACGTAGACGTTCGGGTTCCGGCCTGCCTTGGCGCCCGCCCTGACCAGCGCCTCGTGGAGCGAGGGACGATCGAGCGAATGGATGGTGTCGAAGAGCGTGACCGCGTCATCGGCCTTGTTTGATTGCAGGCGCCC
>DASZYL010000115.1:0-4305 GCA_035545385.1 Sphingomicrobium sp.
CAGGCAATTCGAGTTCCAGCGCCTCCACGGCATGGGCGAGGAGCTTTACGAGGAGCTCGCGAAGCTCGAGCGGCACATCGGTGATACGCAGACCCCGGTCCGGATCTACGCGCCGGTCGGAAGCCACAAGGAACTGCTCGCCTATCTCGTTCGCCGGCTTCTGGAAAACGGCGCCAACTCGAGCTTCGTCAATCGTATCGCCGACGAGCAGGTGTCGATCGACGAACTGGTTCGCGACCCGGTCGCCGACCTCTCGGGCCTCGAGCCCAAGCGCAACCCCAAGATCATCCTTCCACGCGACGTCTTCGGGACCGAGCGCCACAACAGCGCGGGCTGCGATCTATCCGATCCGCTCGTTCGAGAGCCGCTGCTCGAGCGACTGAAGATGCTCGAGGGCCGCAGCTGGACCGCAAAGCCGACGCTTGGGCGCGGGACGAAGCGGTCTGTCACGTCCCCGCACGACCGAAGGGCGGAAGTCGGAACCGTTTTCGAAGCCGATGCCAAGGATGTCGACCAGATGGTCCGGGCGGCACACGCGGCGCAGATCGGGTGGGATTCGCTTGGCGGAGAAGCGAGGGCGAAGCTCCTCGATCGGGCCGCCGACCTCTACGAGGAGCATCGCGAGGACTTCTGGTCGCTGTGCATCCGCGAAGCCGGCAAGACGCTTCCCGATGCGATCCTGGAGGTTCGGGAAGCGGTTGATTTCCTTCGCTTCTATGCGTCTGAGGCACGCCGCCAGTTCAGCGCTCCAATGGCGCTTCCCGGGCCAACCGGGGAGCATAACGAACTAAGGCTCCATGGGCGCGGGGTCTTCGCCTGCATTTCGCCCTGGAATTTCCCCCTGGCGATATTCAGCGGCCCGGTTGCCGCGGCCCTTGCCGCCGGGAACACCGCGATCGCGAAACCGGCCGAGCAAACGCCGCTCATCGGCGCACTTGCCATCGAGCTCATGCATCGCGCTGGAATCCCGAAGGACGTCGTCCAGCTTGCGCCCGGAGACGGTCGCGTCGGCGCGGCCCTCACGGCTCATCCCTTGCTCGGCGGGGTCGCGTTCACCGGCTCGACCGAGACCGCACGCCTCATCAACCGCACGCTCGCCGAGCGCGAGGGGCCGATCATTCCCTTGATCGCCGAGACCGGTGGCCAGAACGCGATGATCGTCGACAGTTCGGCCCTCCCCGAGCAGGTGACCCGCGATGTCATCTCGTCGGCATTCCAGAGTTCCGGTCAGCGTTGCTCCGCCTGCCGGGTTGTGTTCGTTCAGGAGGACGTTGCCGAGACCATGATCGCGATGATCAGTGGCGCGGCACAAGCCCTCAAGGTCGGCGACCCGAGCGACCTTGCAACCGATGTCGGTCCCGTCATCGACGAAGATGCGAGGAAGGCCCTTCAAGAGCATCTCGACTGGCTTGAGAAGAATGCCAAGTGCATTGCCAGGCTCGCGCTCCCGCAAGAGGCGGCGCACGGCAACTTTGTTCCTCCGGCAATATATGAAATCTCTTCTCTAAGCGAATTGAATCGCGAGAATTTTGGGCCGATCCTTCATGTCATCCGATTCGCCGGCGAGCGGCTCGACAGCGTCGTCGACCAGATCAACGCGACGGGTTACGGGCTCACCCTCGGCCTCCAGAGCCGGATCGATACGGTCCGGGACTATGTCGAGGAGCATGCCCGCGTCGGCAACTTCTACGTCAACCGGAACCAGATCGGCGCCGTGGTCGAAAGCCAGCCATTTGGAGGCGAGGGTCTTTCGGGAACCGGACCCAAGGCGGGCGGACCGCATTACGTGGCGCGCTTTGCGACCGAGCGGGTCACCTGCATCGACACGACCGCTGCCGGCGGCAACGCCAGCCTCATGGCTTCGATAGACGGCTAAGCTCTTACTGCGGCCTCTGAGAGGGCCTGGTTGGAGTATCGCCCTGTCCCGCGGTCACCCGCAAGGTCACGGGCACGCGGTCGCGCTCGGCATCTTCCTTCTGCCATTGTTCGGCCGTGAGGCAACGCCTCGACGTTCGCACATGGCTTCCGAGCCGGCCCTCGGCCTCACGGCAGACGAGCTTGGGCTTCGCCGCTGATGACTGAGCTGCGGAGGGATCGCCGGAAGCGAGCACAAGTACGAATAGTGCCGTGACCATGGCAGAGCGCCTCCTGTCGGAGCGAAAATCCGCCTCCACGAGCGCAAAGTCAAATGGCGGGTGCCGAACTCCTTGCCGCCGTGGCCCTCATCTCGAGCCCAAGCTCATCCTCCAGGTTCACTTGATCCTGGCCAATGGTGGCAGTTGCGCAATGCACGCCGTCCGCGAAATAGCGAGCGACGAGCGAGCGCTCTTCGAAGGACCCTTCTAGAGCCACCGTGTTCCATCCGCTTGCGCGTCCGACATATCGGATCGTGACTCCATATTGCTCGGTCCAGAAGAATGGAGCGGATTCGAACCTTCGGGCTGCGCCAAGCATATTGGCTGCAGCAATCTCTCCCTGGCGCTCCGCAACCACCCAATGCTCGACCCGTTGGTAGGCGTCGCCGAAGGGGTCGGGGTAGGCCGCGATGTCGCCGGCCGCGTAAATCCCGGGCTGGCTGGTCTGGAGCTGAGCATCGACGATGACACCATTGTCGGTCGACACGCCGGCGAGCTCCGCAACCGATGTCCGCGGTTTCACTCCGATCCCGACGAGGACGAAGTCGCACGGAATCCGCTCGCCGCCGGCGAGTTCGACAGACTCTCCGTCAAAGCCGGAGAGGACGGAACCGAGATGGAATCGAACGCCGTTCGCTTCATGGAGACGCCGGATGTGGTTTCCGAGTTCAGCGCCAAAGACGCGCTCGAGTGGGATTTCTTCGACTGAGACAATATCGACTTCGACTTCCCGGTGCCGGAGGGCAGCGGCAGATTCGAGCGCGATGAAGCTTGCGCCGATGATGACGGCCCGAGCCCCTCTTTTCGCTCGGTCGGCGATGGCGCGCGCATCCTGGACGGTTCGAAGCGTCAGGACATTTGGAGCGTCAAATCCCGGGAGAGACAGCCTGTTAGGCTCGCTTCCGGTCGCAAGAAGTAGTCGGTCATAGGGAAATTGTTCGCCAGACTCGGTGCTGACGATCCCAGCAGCCTGATCAATTCCCGTGACAACGGTCCCCAGTCGCAGGTCGATGGCGTTGCCGGAATACCAATCGTCGCCCCGGAGCCAGAGCCATTCCTCGGGCGCGGAACCGGCGAGGAAGTCCTTGGAGAGATTTGGACGGTCGCACGGCGCGTCCTGATCCGCGCTCAATATGGTCACCTCGCCTTCGAAGCCGCGGCGCCGCAGTTCGTTCGAGCACGCAAGGCCCGCAGCCCCGCCGCCGACGATCACAATTTTGCGGACATCGGGAGCGGTGGTCGGCTTGATGGGCTCCGGAATCTCGGCCTTGCGCCTGACGATGGCGCGGTCTCCTTCGACCTCGACCAGCCAGCGATCGACGGGATCGAGCGCTGGAGCTCGAAGGACGGCCCCCGTCCTCAGGTCAAAGCAGGCGTGGTGGAGGGGACAGCGAACGGTCGTTCTTCCCATGACGCCGTCTCCGAGATGGCCGCCGTAATGGGTGCATGCGCCGCCGATTGCGTAGAGCTCGCCCGCGAGCCGTGAAAGGAGAACGGGATCTTCGCCGACGCGCCCGCTGATCGTGCCTTCTTCGGGAATTTCATGAAGGCTTATGCCCAGCGAGAAGTCTGGCCCTGATGCGCTTCCGGCCTCGCCCAATGTTTCCCTCCTTCAGATGGATGCCAATTCGATGAACGGCCGTCCGAAAGGGTTCCTGACGCTAGGAGAATCCGTCCTCGGCTCTAGGAGGGCAGGGAGCTAGCCTCAATGCCACAAACTGATGGGAGGAATGACGGAACCTTGGCCTGCGATTACCGCCGATCGATCGCGCAGCGAATCGAGGTGAGCGCGACCGCCACGAGCTACGCTCTATCGGCAATCAGACGCTGCTCTGGAACCTCGCCGCCGTGCCGCAGCGGTGCCCGGTGTTAACATTCCGAAAATGGCTCCCCGGGAGTCTTCGAATGTAGCAAAAACAACGACTTAGGCGCTGTCAGATGTGCCAGTGCTGGCACGATTGCTTCCATCAAAGGAGCAATCCTGTCTCGCACCATGTTCAATCATTTGAACCTTCGATGACACTTCGAGAGCCATTCGACGCCAATGTCCGCTTTCGACCCCTCCTGGCATTAGCGGCTCGCCCATTGCGGACTTCAAGCGCGAGCCATAGGCATCGCTCATGTTAACCGCGTTAGACGCCCCCCCAACGGCTCTGGATGAGCACGAACT
>DASZYL010000116.1:0-1828 GCA_035545385.1 Sphingomicrobium sp.
GAAGCGCAGCTCATCAAGCGCTTCCGCCCCGCCTACAACGTGCTTCTTCGGGACGACAAGAGCTTTCCCTTCATCCTCCTTCGCGAAGACCACGAATTCCCGCGGATCCAGAAGCATCGCGGCGCTCGCCGGATCAAGGGACAATATTACGGTCCCTTCGCAAGCGCCGGATCGGTGACGAGGACACTTAACGCTCTTCAGAAGCTATTTCTTCTAAGAAGTTGTTCCGACAGCTATTTCGAGAACCGGTCGCGTCCGTGCCTGCTCTACCAGATCAAGCGCTGCTCGGCTCCTTGCGTCGGTCGCATCAGCGAGGAGGATTATGGCGAACTCGTCGGCGAGGCGAAGGAGTTCCTCGCCGGGAGATCGACCGGCGTCCAGTCACGGCTTTCGCGGCTGATGGCCGATGCGGCCGAGAAGCAGGATTATGAGCTCGCCGCCGTCTATCGGGACCGGCTGCGCGCGCTGACCTACATCCAGGGAAGCCAGACGGTCCACGCCGAGGGGCTTGGCGATGCCGACGTCTTTGCACTTGCGGCCAAGGGCGGAACCATGTCGATCCAGGCCTTCTTCATTCGGGGCGGCCAGAACTGGGGCCATCGGGCATTCTTCCCGGCTCATGTGAGTGATGTTCCGGAAGATGAGGTTATTTCAAGCTTTCTTGTCCAGTTCTACGAGGACATTCCGCCCCCAAAACGGATCCTCGTCGACAGGAATCCCGGAGACCGGGAACTGCTCGAGGAGGCACTTTCGGAGCGGGCTGGGCGCAGGATCTCGATCGAGGTTCCGCAGCGGGGCGCCCGCCGAAAGCTCCTCGAACAAGCGACCCGCAACGCCGAGGAAGCGCTCGACCGCCGCCTTGCCGAGACCACGACCCAAGGGAAGATCCTGCGCGAGCTTGCCGACACGTTCGAGCTCGCCGACGTTCCCAAGCGGATCGAAGTCTATGACAACAGCCACATCATGGGCACGAACGCCATTGGGGCGATGATCGTCGCCGGGCCCGAGGGGTTTCGAAAGAACAGCTACAGGAAGTTCAACATCAAGCGTCCCGAGACGCAGCCCGGAGACGATTTCGCAATGATGCGCGAGGTCCTTGGCCGCCGCTTCGCGAGGCTCGAAAAGGAGGACCCGGACCGGCAGGGTGGCGAGTGGCCCGACCTTCTCCTTATCGATGGCGGCAAGGGCCAGCTGTCGGCCGTGTGCGAAGTGATGGAGGACATGGGAGTCCACGACGTTCCCGTCGTCGGGGTCTCCAAGGGGCCTGACCGGAATGCCGGCCGGGAGACCTTCCACCTCCCTGGCGGGCGTGAGCTCACCATGCCTCCCAACTCGGCTTTGCTGTTCTATCTCCAGCGCCTGCGCGACGAAGCTCACAGGTTTGCGATCGGCACTCACCGGCAAAAAAGAGCCAAGAGCCTGACCACGTCCACGCTCGACGACGTCCCCGGGATCGGGCCGACGAGGAAGCGCGCTCTTCTGATGCATTTCGGGACTGCAAGAGCGGTCAAGGGAGCAGCGCTCGAGGACCTCGAAAAGGCGCCTGGAATCAGCAGGGCGACCGCGCGCCAGGTCTACGACTATTTCCATCCGGGCGGATGAGGTTCGAGAGCAAAGCCATCGTCTGCGCGCTTCGCAACCACGGCGAGCATGGCGCCGTGGTGCGGGTGATGACCCCCGAACACGGGCTCCAGGCCGCCTATGTCCGCGGCGCCCGAGGGCGGCGGATGCGCCCCGTCCTCATCGCCGGAAACATCGTCCAGGCGCAATTTTCGGCGCGCACGGAAAGCCAGTTGCCGCAGGCGACGCTGGAATTATTGCACAGCAG
>DASZYL010000117.1:0-5611 GCA_035545385.1 Sphingomicrobium sp.
TTCGCTGTCCATGCGAACTTTCTCCGTTTTTATTCGAGCGAATCTATCCCTTGCCGGAAGAAGACCTTCCGACTTGACGATTCCTGTCCCGAGTTGACGCGACCAGTATCTAGGGAACTTGGATGTTTGCCAAAATGATTACGCTGCCGGATAATTTGACCGAAACACCGCATACGTATGCGGGGCGGGGCCTTCCGAATGGACGTGCTTGACGAGATCCTGAGCTCGCTGCGCCTTGCTGGAGGCGTGGTCGTCGACGGTGAGTTCAGCGGCGATTTCTGCGTCGCTGCCGAATTCACGCCCGCGCATTTCGCGCCCTTCTACCCCGTGCCCGACAAGGTCATGAGCTACCATTACGTGCGCTCGGGCAAGCTGCTCGTCGAGGTCGATGGCATGGCCCCGGTGACGCTCGAAGCTGGCTCGGTCGCAATTCTCCCGCGCAACGACCCCCATCGGCTGGCGAGCCGCGTCGGGATCCCTCCGGCCGCTGCAGGCGACATCAGCAGGATCACCGCCGACGGAGTCCACCAGGTCTCCGCCGGAACCGGCGGAGACAAGGCGGAAGTCTGGTGCGGTTTCCTCGAGACCGCGAAGACGAGCGAGCATCCTCTCCTCGATGCCCTGCCGCCGCTACTCACGCTCAAGGTGGTTGGAGGCGAAGCCGAATGGCTCGATACGTCGATGCGCTTCCTTGCCGAGCAGCAACCCTCGTCCGACATCGTTGCAAAGCTTGCCGAGCTGTTCGTCTCCCAGGCCATCAGGGAATATGTCGAACGGCTTCCGGCCGGGGCGAGCGGGTGGCTGCGCGGCCTCACCGATCCTGCCGTCACCAAGGCGCTCTCGATCATCCACACGCGTTTCGCCGAGGAGCTCGACGTCGAGGGACTTGCCCGTGAGGCGGGCGTCTCGCGGACGATCCTCGGCGAGAAATTCGCCGAGCTGATCGGCGAGCCCCCGATGCGCTATTGCGCGCGCTGGCGAATGCGCATGGCCGCTAACATGCTTCGCGACGGGAGGCAGTCGACGGCGAACATCGCCTATTCGGTCGGCTTCAACAGCGAGGCCGCCTTCAACCGTGCGTTCAAGCGGGAATATGGCGTTCCGCCCGCGACATGGCGCAAGCGCGAGGAGGCGCAGCGGCTTGCGACCTCGGCCCGGGTCCTGCCGCTCCCTGCCCAGCACGTGAACTACGCTCTCGCCCCGGATGGAACCCGGCTCGCCTGGTCGGAGGTGGGCGATGGGCCGCCGCTGGTGAAGACCGCCAACTGGCTCAATCACCTCGAGTTCGATTTCGAAAGCCCGATCTGGCAGGGCTGGATCAAGGAGCTTGCCGCCGACTTCAGGCTCATCCGCTATGACGAGCGCGGCAACGGGCTGAGTGACTGGAACGCTCCCGAGCTCAGCCTTGAGGCCTTCGTCGACGACCTCGCCTGCGTCGTCGATGCGGCCGGAATCGAGAAGTTCGACCTTCTCGCGATCAGCCAGGGAGCGGCTGTCGCGATCGCTTATTCGCTAAAATATCCCGAGCGCGTCCGGCGAATCATACTGCTTGGCGGCTATGCGTGCGGCTGGCGCGCTCGCGGCGACAACGAGGAGATCGCTCGGCGCGAGGCGATGCTCACTCTGACGGAACTGGGCTGGGGCAAGGACAATCCCGCCTACCGGCAGATCTTCACCAGCTTTTACGTCCCCGGCGCCAATGCCGAGCAGACGGGCTGGTTCAACGAGCTCCAGCGCCGTTCGACCTCGCCCGAGATCGCGGTCAAGCTGATGCGGGCCCTTTCGACGATCGACGTCAGGCACCTGCTCGAGTTCGTGCGCCACCCGACCCTCGTGCTCCACGCGCGCGGCGACCAGGCGATTCCCTTCGAGCAGGGCGAGATGCTCGCCCATTCCATTCCCGGCGCGCGCTTCGTTCCACTCGACAGCGACAACCACATCCTTCTCGAGAACGAACCCGCTTTTCGAAGGTTCTTGGATGAGCTTCGCGATTTCCTCGGCGAAGCCGAGCCAAGGATCGAGGCTCCGGCCGTTGCCGCGCGGGGAAGGGAGAGCGGCGACGAGATCCGGACGTGTCGAGCGAGCGATGGGACGAAGATCGCTTATGCTGTGAGCGGCTCAGGCTTTCCGCTCGTGAAGGCACAGAACTGGATCACGAACCTTCATACCGACCGGACCAACCCTTCCTACCGCCACTGGATCGCGGAAGGATCAAGGAGCAACCGCTTCGTCCGCTCGGACATGCGCGGTTTCGGGATGTCGGAGCCCGACCCCGCAGTGTTCAACTTCGAAGCCATGGTTGGAGACCTTGCGGCCGTTGTCGATGACGCCGACCTCGGCGAGTTCGATCTCCTCGGAGTCGCCCATGGCGCCCCGATCGCAATGGCCTATGCGGCCCGCCATCCACAGCGGGTGCGCAAGATGGTCCTCGTCAACAGCTTCGCCGCGGGATGGCGAGTCCGCGCTGATCCCGAGGAGATCGCGTGGCGCAACTCGCTAATGGAGATGAACCAGCGTGAATGGGCCTTTCGGCGCAGTCTCCTCGGGGAAATGTTCCTGACGCTCTACTTCCCGACGGCCGACCAGGAGCTGATCGACTGGCACAATCGCCATTTCGGGGAGCTTGGCCCGGTGCCGAGGCTCCAGGAAATGATCGAGGTCGCGGCCGACATCGACGTTCGCGATCAACTCGCGAAGATCAGGGCCAAGACCCTCGTCTGCCATTCCCGGCAGGACGGCAACGCGCCCCTTCTCACTGGCCGGGCGGTTGCGGACGGGATTGAGGATGCGCGGTTCGTCGAGCTCGACAGCGCCAATCACATCCTGCTCGGAAACGAGCCCGCCTGGCCGGAATTCGTTCGCGAAATGCGCGACTTCCTGAGGGGCAGCGAAGCCGTCGTCCTAGCGCACTCGGGGGCCACCGAACGGTAGCGGCGGAGGCGGCCGCCGATCGCGGCGCGGGAGCTGCGCCTGGTAGGCAACGCCGCAATGCTCGACGCAATAGGGAAAGCCCGGATTTGCGGGCTCGCCGCAGAAATAGAAGTCGGGCTCGCCCGGATGGCCGATCGGCCATTTGCAGATGCGATCATTAAGGTCGAGCAGGCTGGTCTTGTCGGCGACCTCGGGACTGGGCTTTGCAGGGACGAGGCGGCGCGGCGGGGCCGGCGGGATCGGCGCCTGCTGCTCGCCCGGGCCCTGCCGGATGAAGCCGCCGGGGCCGATCGAGCGATACTGCAGTTCCTGGGGACTGAGCCGATGCGCCGGCGAGGCGGGCGTCGAGGGGCCTGCGGCAGGCGCTGCTGCCGCGGGAGCGGCCTTCGGAGCCTCGGCCTTGGGAGTGGATCTTGGAGAAGCCGCAGCCGAAGTTGAGGCAGGCGCGGACTTCTTCGCTTCCTTCTCCTCGCCCGGCTTTACCGGCGACGGGCGCTGCTCGAGGCCAAGTCGGTGGGCCTTGCCGATCACCGCGTTGCGGCTGACCCCACCAAGCTCGTCGGCAATCTGGCTTGCCGTCGCACCATCGTGCCACATCTTCTTCAGGCGCTCGATGCGCTCTTCGGTCCAGGACATCTTAAATCTTCGCTCCAAACTTGCCCGGCTGGTCACCAGCCGATAGGCGCCTCACCCGTGAACGACCAAGCCAGCAACTGGGTACGCTTCGCGCCGGGCGATCCGGTGCTGAAGGGCGTCAATTGGGGAGGCCTCAAGACCCTTTATATCAAGGAGGTACGCCGTTTCTTCAAGGTCCAGCTGCAGACGGTCTGGGCACCGGCGGTAACGACCCTCTTATACCTCGCGATCTTTACGGTTGCCCTCGGGCGCGCGGGGCGAACCGTGATGGGAGTTTCATTCGCCGATTTCATCGCGCCCGGCCTCATCGTCATGGCGATGATGCAGAACGCCTTCGCAAACTCGAGCTTCTCGCTCCTTGTCGGCAAGATCCAGGGGAATATCGTCGACTATCTGATGCCGCCGCTTTCGACCGGTGAGCTGATCGCGGGGCTCGCAGGAGCGGCGGTGACGAGGGCTTTCCTCGTCGGATTTGCGGTGTGGCTCGCGATGCTGCTCTGGCCGGGGGTGTCGGTCTCGATCCACCATCCGGCGCTCGTCTTCTGGTTCGGCCTCATGGGCGCGCTTCTCCTCAGCTTCCTTGGACTGTTGACCTCGTTATGGGCGGAGAAATTCGATCATGCAGCGGCGGTCACGAACTTCGTGGTGACCCCGCTCTCGCTCCTCAGCGGCACCTTCTACTCGGTGAACCAGCTCGCGCCGACCTTCCGGGCGGTGAGCCACGCCAATCCCTTCTTCTACGTGATCTCGGGATTTCGAGCGGGCTTTCTGGGAATCAGCGATTCCCCGCTCTGGATCGGAGTGGTCGGGCTATTCATCCTCAACATCGCCTTGTGGGCGATCTGCTACGCGCTCCTGAAGAGCGGCTGGAAGATCAAGAACTGAACGGGACATTACGGGGCTTAAACAAGTTGAACGGCGACTGACGAAAGCGTTCAGTCGTCTCTCAAGCGAACCAGGGCAATCCCAGTGCATCAACTGCTCACTGGGAGAGCGAATATGCGTAAGTTCCTGATTCCGATCCTTGCCGCTGCTTCGGCGCTTGCCGTTGCAGCGCCCGCTTCGGCGCAATGGGCGCCGCCCACCTACCGCTACCAATCGTACAATTACGGACACGGCTACAACGGGTTCAATTTTGCGCGGGCGATGCAGGCCCGGGTCGAGCGGCTCCGAGTCGACATCCGCGAAATGCAGGCCCGGCGGATCCTTTCGTGGAAGGAAGCCCGGAGCCTCGAGAACGAGGCGGGGTCGATCCAGCGCCGGATCTATCGCGCGTCGCGCAACGGCATCCAGCCGGGCGAAGCCAGGAACGTCGAGAACCGCATCCAGCGGCTCGAATATCGAATCTCGAGGGAAGCGAGCGACTGGAACGGCCGCCCGGGCCGCTACGGCCGCTATTATTGATCTCGACAAGTCTATTCGCGCGAGGAAGGCGCGCCGGGCATCTGTCCGGCGCGCCTTTTCCTTTTTGGAGTGCTGCAGCTATAGCGGCTTGCATCCACTCAAGGGAGCCGACTACCGATGGCCATTACGCCGCTCATGCCCGTTTACCCGCGTTCGCCGGTGCGCCCGGTGCGGGGCGAGGGAGCCTATCTCTTTGGCGAGCAGGGAGAGCGATATCTCGACTTCGCCTCGGGCATTGCGGTCAATCTCCTCGGTCACGGTCACCCTTATTATACGAGGAAGCTCCAGGAGCAGGTCGCGACACTGATGCACGTGTCGAACCTCTATGGCTCACCCCAGGGCGAAGCCTTCGCCCAGCGCCTCGTCGACCTGACGTTCGCCGACACGGTTTTCTTCACCAATTCCGGCGCCGAAGCGGTCGAATGCTCGATCAAGACGGCACGTCGCTATCATTATGCGAAGGGCAATGCCCATAAGCACAACCTCATCACTTTCTCGAACGCCTTCCACGGCCGGACGATGGCGACGATCAGCGCCACGGACCAGGCGAAGCTTCGCGATGGTTTTGCGCCGCTCCTCACGGGATTTACCGTCGTCGAGTTCAACGACCTCGACGCGGCGCTCGGAGCGATCGATGAGA
>DASZYL010000118.1:0-23301 GCA_035545385.1 Sphingomicrobium sp.
TCGAGCGGAGCGAGCTCTTGAAGGCGCGCCTCAGGAGATCGGTGACGAAACGCGCGGTACCCTCGGCGGTCTTCAGCGCGATGTTCCCTGAAAATCCGTCCGTCACGACAACATCGACCTGCCCGCGCGAGAGCTGGTCACCCTCGGTGAAGCCGTCGAATCTCAGCGGCAGGTAATCGGCTTCCCTGAGGAGCGCCGCAGCGGCCTTCAGCTCCTCGGTGCCCTTCAGTTCCTCGGTTCCGATATTGAGAAGCTTGACCCGCGGCTTGGGAATTCCGAGCACGCAGCGGGCATAGGCCGCGCCCATCACGGAGAATTGCACGAGGTTCTGGGCATCGCACTCGGTGTTGGCGCCCAGGTCGAGCATGATGACGTCGGTCTCGGCCAGAGTCGGAAGAAGCGCGGCGAGGGCGGGGCGGTCGATCCCCGGCATGGTCCTCAGCGCGAGCTTCGACATCGCCATGAGGGCGCCGGTGTTGCCACCCGACAGGGCCGCGTCGGCCCTTCCTTCCTTGACCGCGTTGATCGCCATTCCCATCGAGGTGGTCCGGGCGCGGCGGATGGCCTGGCTCGGCTTTTCCGACGGCTCGATCGCCTCGGGCGAGTGGACCACGCTGACGCGTCCCGGCAGGTTCTTGTGATTGCCGATCTCGCCGCGGACCACATCTTCGTCACCATAAAAGGTGAAGCGAAGCGTCGGGTCTTTCCTCAGCGCGCGCGAAGCGCCCGCAATCATCGCTGGCGGGCCCGTGTCTCCCCCCATGGCGTCGATTGCGATGCGTGGGCCCCCATCCATTGCGAGGCCTCTCGTGTCTTCAGGCCTCGGTCGAAACGATCTCGCGGCCGTTATAATGGCCGCACGCCGAGCACATGTTGTGCGGCAGCTTGAGCTCGCCGCAGTTCGGGCACTCCTGGAAGCTCTTGGCCTTCAGCGCGTGATGGCTGCGGCGCATGTTCCGCTTCGACGGCGAGGTTTTTCTCTTTGGGACAGCCATTGCGGCACCTTCAAATCAAGACATCAATAAAAATTGCGACGACCTGCGCCTCATCTCGGCGGGGCTTCCCCCGCGGCGGCGCCCGGATCGTCGCGAACCGCGGCTCCTATAGCGAAACTCGGCTCTGTTGCAAGTCAGGCGGCTCTGAGGGCGGCGTCACCGACGAACGGGTTGGTCGCACGCTCGTGGCCGAAAGTCGACATCGGCCCGTGCCCCGGGACGAACGCGGTCGAATCCCCCATTGGCCAAAGCCGCTCGGTGATGGACTGGACGAGCTGCTCGTGGTTGCCGCCCGGGAAGTCCCAGCGCCCGATCGAACCCTTGAAGAGAACGTCTCCGACGAACGCCAGGTTCGACTCGGGGTGATGGAAGACGACGTGCCCCTGAGTGTGTCCAGGGCAGTGGCGGACGAAAAGGGTGAGCTCGCCGACGCTCACCTCGTCCCCGTCGGCGAGCCAGCGCGACGGCTCGAACCTTTGTCCGGGAATCCCGTATTTCGCTCCGTCTTCCTCGAGCCGATCGATCCAGAAACGGTCCTCCTCGTGGGGCCCTTCGATCTCGACCCCGAGCTCGGCCGCGAAAATGCCGGCGCTTCCGCAATGGTCGATATGGCCGTGGGTGAGGAGGATCTTCTCGATCCTCACTCCCGACTCGCCGGCTGCCGCCTTCAGGCGGGGAAGGTCGCCGCCAGGATCGACGAAGGCCCCGCGCATTGTCTTCGTGCACCACAATAATGAGCAATTCTGCTGGAGGGGCGTCACCGGGATGATCGCCGCCCTCAGCGGCGGGGCTTCGCTCATTTCCACGGATCGTCCGGCGACGCCGCATTGAGGGTCGCCAGCGACGGCTTCTCGTTCTTCATCGAACTTGCGACCGCCTCCGCCTGGCGAAGCGCCCGAAGCAAATTGCCCCCGGCAAGCTTCGACAAGTTCTCGTCGCTCCAGCCCCTGCGGATCAGCTCGGCGAACAGCAATGGATAGCCGCTGACGCTGTTCATCCCTTGAGGCGCTTCGTCATAGGGAATCCCGTCGAGATCGCCGCCGAGGCCGACATGGTCATAGCCTGCGACGCTGGCGATATGCTCGATATGATCGGCGATCTCACCGAGGGCGACCTTGGGAGCGGGATTGGCTTTCTTCCAGGCCTCGATCGCCGCCTTCCTCTCCTCGGGCCGGCCGACGAGGAGCGAGTTGACCCGGGCCTCCTCGGCCGCTTCCTCGGCGTTCCATTTGCGCGCGGCATCAGACACGTAGCCATTGTAGAAGTTGACCATGACGACTCCGCCGTTCCGGGCGGTGAGCTTCAACACCTCGTCCGGGACGTCCCTCGGGTGATCGTCGAGGGCCCGGGCACCGCTGTGCGAGAAGATGACCGGCGCCCGGCTCGCCTCCAAAGCGTCGCGCATCGTCTCTTCGCTGACGTGGCTGAGGTCGACCAGCATTCCAAGACGGTTCATCTCGTGGACGACGGTCCGCCCGAAATCGTTGAGGCCATGGTACTTCGGATCGTCGGTGGCGCTGTCGGCGAACTCGTTGTTCTTGAAATGCGACAGAGTCATGTACCGCGCTCCAAGCTCGTAGAATTGCCGCAGCGCCGCAAGGCTCCCGCCGATCTGGTGTCCGCCCTCGATACCGATCAGCGAAGCGACCTTCCCGGCCTTGTGGATCCTGACGATATCGTCGGCTGTGCGCGCAAGCTCGAGATCATTGGGATAGGCCTTCACCAGCCGCTTGACGATGTCGATCTCCTCGAGCGTCGCCCGGATGGCGGCATCGCCGGTGACCTGCGAAGGGATATAGACCGACCAGAACTGGCCGCCGACGCGTCCCTCGTGAAGCCGCGCCATGTCGGTCATCAATGGCACCTTGCGCTGGTCGGAGCCGCTCTCCAGCCCGTCGACGCTCATGCCGTAATTCTCGCGGAGCTGCTCGGGGAGGTCATTGTGCCCGTCAATCAGCGGCGTGCCCTTCAGGATCCGGTCGATCCGGGCCTTGACCTTGGGGTCGATCGACTGGGCCTGAAGCGTGCCCGGAATCATTGCCAATGCTCCTGCGACCAGGAGGAAATGTGTCTTCGCCATGGACGAGGTTTAGGAACAGCAGTTGCCTCGCGCAATCGGTGGGGCTTGCGCATCGGCACAAGAGCCGCAAAGCATGGCCTCGATGCCTCGATCGCCAGACATTGAAGTCACCATGGAATTCGACCCCGAGGAGGGGATCGCCAATCTCGACATGCACCTCGACACGCTGAAGCGCGCGGCCGAGGCCCAGGGTTTCAGGTTCGATCGCCATGCAGCGCGCAACGAGCTCCAGGCCGCGACCTTCGGCAAGGATCGGCCGGCGATTGCCCGGCTGCTTCTCAGCCCGACGGGCTCGATGGCGATCGAGGTGGTCCCGGCCTAGGCGGCGAGCGGAAAGCGCAGGAGCCGGTCGGAGACAGGCACGAGCGCCGTCGCCTTGTCCCCTACCGAGCGCATGATCTCGGGATGATGGGCATCGAGCCCGCCGGTCAATGCTCCGAAGGCGGGCATGATGAGCTTGGTTGGTGAAAGGACGAAGCAGCGCCTCGAGACTCGGCGTCCCTGCAGGCTTATCCTGAGCTTGGGATGGAAGTGCCCCGAGATTTCGGGCCGGCTGTCTCCTGGCACCGCCTCGTGACGAAGGACGATCCCCTCGATCTCCACTTCGTCCTCGATCCTTCCGCCGCAATGATCGGAAAAGCCCGGATCATGGTTTCCGACGATCCAGACCCAGTCGAGCCTCGAAGTGAGTTCGGTCAGGAGTTCGCGCGAGTTCGCGGGCAGGCGATCGCATCCGAAGGCGTCGTGGAAGCTGTCGCCGAGGCAGTAGAGGCGCCTGGCGGAGCTCTGCCTCACCTCCGAAGCGAGTTCGGTCAGCGTGGCGTGCGAATCATAGGGCGGAAGGAATTGCCCGAGCCTTGCGAACCAGCTCGCCTTCTCGAGGTGGAGGTCGGCGAAGAGCAGCGCCTCGCGGGCGGGCCAGAAGAGCGCGCCTGAGGCTGTCGCCTCGAACGTTTCGCCTGCGAACGAAAAGGGAACCATGTGGCCGGTCTAACCGCCGGCCAAAGGTCAGGCCAGAGCCAAATTACTCGTAGTCGCCGCCCGACGGGCTCGGCCGCGGCGGGGCAGCGGCGGTGAGGCGGAGCGCCTCGGCGGCCTCGCTCAGCGACGCCAGCTCTTCCGTCTCGTCCTCCTCGTCGATCCTGACCTTCTGCAGGTTGGTGACGATCGCCTCCTCGAGATGCTTCGGCTTCACCGTCTCCTCGGCGATCTCGCGCAAGGCAACCACCGGGTTCTTGTCACGGTCGCGATCAATGGTGAGGTCCGCGCCGCCGGAAATCTGGCGCGCACGCTGGGCCGCGAGCAGGACCAGATCGAACCTGTTCGAGACCTTGTCTACGCAATCTTCAACCGTAACGCGCGCCATTCGTCGCTCCGCAAAGCTATTCCAGGAAAAGGAATATGGGATGTGAGGAAGGCGGCGCCAATAGCTTGCGGTGCTTTTGAGAGTCAAGAAAGCAGTCTGGCCTTCTTGCGCTCTCTCCTGCCCCGATGCGGCGCTGAGACGCTCAGCGCGGCAAGGCGCCGCCAGCACCGAGCCTGAGTGACATGCTTCTCAAACTAGGCCACGAGATAAGTGCATGGCCGACCAAGCCGCTTCAGCAAAGACCAGCGCACCGATCCGGGCGGAGATCGCGGGCAACCGGCTCGAGCTCGTCGAGAGCGGTCTCGAGCGCTTCAACATGCTGCTCGAGCTCATCGGCGGTGCCGAGAAGTCGATCAAGATGCTGATGTACATGTTCACTCCCGATGCCGATGGCGACATCGTCCGGAAGGCGCTCACCGAAGCTGCGAGCCGCGGGGTCGAGGTGAAGCTCCTGGTCGACGGCTTCGGATCGGCAGCGACCCCGAAGTTCTTCGCTGACCTCGGAGCGGCCGGGGGCGAGCATTGCGTCTTCAATCCCAGCTGGGGCCGCCGCTACCTCCTTCGCAACCACCAGAAGCTGATCGTCATCGACGAGCGAACGGTGCTGATCGGGGGCGCCAACATCGACGCGACCTATCTCGAGGACCGCGGATCGAAGCACTGGCGCGACCTGTGGCTGCGCATCGATGGGCCCGAGGCGATGCTCCCGGGCCGCTATTTCGACAGCATCTTCCGCTGGTCGAAGAGGCCCAAGTCGAAGCTCCGCTCGCTCAAGAGGATGGTTGGTGAATACAGCGAGTGGCGGGGCCCGCTCCAGTGGAAGTTCAGCGGTCCCCTGAGCATGCGCAACAGCTGGTGGCGAAGCATCGGTCGGGACATGAACAAGGCCTGCCGCCTCGACATGATCTTTGCCTATTTCGCTCCTCCAGGAGCGATGCTGCGGCGGATCGGCCGGGTCGGGCGCCGCGGCCGCGCCCGGATCATCAATGCCGCCAAGTCCGACAATGGCGCGACCATCGCGGCCGCAAGGCACAGCTACAGCCGGCTCCTCCGCCGCCATGTCGAAATCTACGAATACCAGCCGGCCAAGCTTCACACCAAGCTCGCGATCGTCGACGACGTCGTCCACATCGGCTCGTCGAACTTCGACTACCGGAGCTTCTACATCAACCTCGAGGTGATGCTGAGGATCAAGGATGCCGCCTTCGCGGACGCGATGCGGGCCTATTTCGAGCGCGAGCTTGAGGATTGCCGGTGGATCACGCCCGAAGTCCATGCAAGAAGGGCGACCGCGTGGCGGCGGTGCAAGTGGGCGCTCTCCCACTATCTCGTCAATATCATGGACTATACGGTGACGAGGAAGCTCAACTTCCGCCTCGAGCGCTAGAAGGCCACTTACTCATTAACTCGCAATCGGATTGAGGCGAGTTTCATGAGAGCGAGATAGTTTTTGGCGGTGGCGGAGTGGGCAGCTCTAGCTCTTGGGCTCGCCCTTGTAGGCCCAGAACAAGGTCGCGGGCGGCACATTGATCCATTCGAACCCGCGCTTGATCGGAGCGAAATGGGGCTGAATGAAATCGCGTACCTTGGGGCTGAACTGGTAAACGAGGAAGGCGCCGCCCGGGCGGATCACCTTGGAGGTTGCTTCCGCGATCGAGTCACCCACTCCTGGAGGAAGGGTCGAGAAGGGAAGGCCCGAGAGCACGTAATCGGCCGATCCGAGCTCCTGGTCGGCGAGGATCTTCTCGACGTCCGCGGCCGAGCCGCTGATCGCGATCAGGCGCGGATCGTCGATCGATTCCCTGAGGTAATGAGTAAAGTCGGGGTTGGTGTCGATCGTCACCAGCTTGGCGTCGGGCCCGAGCTTCTCCAAGACCGGCCGGGTGAACGTGCCCACGCCCGGGCCATATTCAACGAACAGCTTCGTGTTCGCCCAGTCGACCGGCGCAAGCATCTTCTCGATGAGCACCCGGCTCGAAGGGATGATCGACCCGACCATCACCGGGTTCTTGAGGAATCCGCGGAAGAACTGCCACTGGGGGCTTGGGCTGCGGCGATCGCGGCGGCGCTGGAGACGTCGTGAACCTTTCAGCGTCCGCGCGGGTGAAGTCGACATGGTTGCTCCCTGGGGCAGAGAAGGGCCGGAGCGTTGGCAAATGCGCCGCCGCTTGGCAAGTTTCCCAACGTTACTGTTACGGCTTCGCCCTAGCGCTCTCTACGAACCGCGCCAATTCCACGACGAAGACTCTTCAGCGCGGCCGGTTGCCTAGCTTTTCCCGCCCTCCTTGGGCCGGAGCATTCCAGGAAGGACGAACCCGATGCCACCCAGCGGACGGGTCGCATCGCTCTTCAGGGTCTCCTGGATGCGCGAATATTCCTCGAGCATCTCGGGCGTCACCGAGGCCCGTGTCTCGCTTAGCGCGATCTCGAAGTCTTCCTTCGTCACCTGGCCTGAATCGAGCCCCCGGCGAAGCGCGGTGAGGCCCGCGCGCCGGACAAGGTCCTCGAGATCGGCACCGGTGAACCGATCGGTCCGCTGCGCGATCTTCTCGAGGTCGACGTCGCTTGCGAGCGGCATGTGGCGCGTATGGATCGCGAGGATCCGCCGGCGCCCGGCCGTGTCGGGAGTCCCGACATAGATGAGCTCGTCGAAACGGCCCGGTCGAAGTAGCGCGGGGTCGATGAGGGTCGGGCGGTTCGTCGCTCCGATCACCACGACATTCTGAAGCTCCTCGAGGCCATCCATCTCGGAGAGGATCGTGTTCACCACGCGCTCGGTGACCTGGGGTTCGCCAAGGCCGCCGCCGCGCGCCGGGACGAGGCTGTCGAGCTCGTCGATGAAGATGATCGTCGGCGCAACCTGCCGGGCCCGGTTGAACAGGCGGGCAATCTGCTGCTCGCTCTCGCCGTACCACTTGCTCAGCAGGTCCGACGACTTGGTCGCGATGAAGTTCGCCTCGCTCTCGCGCGCCGCGGCCTTGGCGAGAAGCGTCTTTCCGGTTCCCGGCGGGCCATAGAGCAGGAACCCCTTGGCTGGCCGGATCCCGAGGCGCCGGAAGGCCTCGGGGTGCTTGAGCGGGAGCTCGACGCCCTCGCGGAGCCTGCCTGCGGCCTCCTCGAGGCCGCCGATGTCGTCCCACCTGATCTGCGGGGCTTCGACCATCACCTCGCGCATCGCCGAGGGCTGGACGCGCTTCAGGGCATTATCGAAGTCGCTGAGTTCGACCGAGAGCTGGTCGAGGACCTCGGTCGGGATCACGTCGTCCGCGAGATTGAGCCTCGGCATGATCCGTCGGACCGCTTCCAGCGCGGCCTCGCGGCACAGTGCCGCGAGGTCGGCGCCGACAAAGCCGTAGGTTCGGCGCGAAAGCTCGTTGAGCTCGACGTTGGGCGCGAGCGGCATTCCCCGGGTGTGGATCCCGAGGATCTCGCGTCGGCCCGGCTCGTCGGGCACGCCGACGACGATCTCGCGGTCGAACCGGCCCGGCCGGCGAAGCGCCTCGTCGAGCGCCTCGGGGCGGTTGGTGGCCGCGATGACGACGGTGTTCTGGCGTGGCTCCATGCCGTCGAGCAGCGTCAGCAGCTGGGCCACCAGCCTCTTTTCGGCCTCGCCCGTCACCTGGCCCCGCTTGGGGGCAATCGAATCGATCTCGTCGATGAAGATGATCGAGGGAGCCGACTGCGCCGCCTGCTCGAAGATCTCCCTCAAGCGGCGTTCGCTCTCGCCATAGGCCGAGCCCATGATCTCCGGGCCGGCGATGTGGAAGAAGTTCGCCGAGCTCTCGTTCGCCACCGCGCGCGCGAGAAGGGTCTTGCCGGTGCCTGGCGGTCCATGGAGCAGCACGCCCTTGGGCGGATCGACTCCGAGCCGCTGGAACAGCTCGGGATGTCGAAGCGGGAGCTCGACCATTTCGCGCAAGGCGTCGATCGTTCCGCGCATGCCGCCAAGGTCGTCATAGGTGACATCGGCGCGACGCTGGCCGTCGGTCTCGGTATATTCGGGAAGGAGCTCGACCGTCGTCTTGGAATCGATGTGGACGATGCCCTTGGGCGATGCCGAGGCGACGACGAGGCGCAGTTCCTGGAGCGCGAACGCCGGGGCGTTGAGGAGCTGCCGGATGTGGTCCGGCATGTCGGCGTTGATCCTCTGGTGTCCCGTGGTGGCGACCGTGTCGCCCTCGACCAGGGGACGCCCCGCGAAGGTGCGCTTCAGCGCGTCGGCGGAACCCTGGAGCCGGACGTTCGGCTGCGCCGGGGCGAAGACGACTCGAGTCGCTGGCTTCGACTCGGCCTTCCTCACTTCCACGAAATCGCCCGAGCCGACGCCGGCGTTGGCGCGCTGGAGCCCGTCGAGGCGAATGATGTCGATGCCTTCGTCTTCGCCATAGGGCCGAATCGCCCGGGCGGCCGTCGAGCGCTTGCCGATGATCTCGATGACGTCGCCCTCGGCGAGCCCGAGCTCGTCCATCAGCTTGTCGGGAAGGCGGGCAAAGCCGCGGCCGCTGTCGGCTGGCGGCAGGCTCGCCACCTGGACCTTGCGCGACGTTACGCGATCGATGGTGTCAGCTTCAGGCATGGTCTCTCCTGATCACTCCCCTCATACCGGATACGCAACGGCGGCAGGAGCGGATGGGTTCACTTTCCTGATCAATATTTGATCGCTCCCGCGATTTTGCGAACGATCGAGCGCGGCGCGAAGCGCGTGCTTGCAGCCGTGACCTTGTTCGTCCAGCCGGGAACGACCACCGCGCGGTTCGAATCGAGCCCCTTGAGGCCGGCCCTCACCACCTCGGCCGAGTTCATCGCCACCCTCTCGAAGAGGCCGTTTCCACCGAAGCCCGCGACTTCTCCGAACTCGGTGCGGGTCGGGCCCGGGCAGAGGCAGGTGACCTTGACCCCATGGGGCTTCAGCTCCTCGTGGAGCGCTTCCGTCAGCGAGAGAACGAAGGCCTTGGTCGCGAAATAGACGGCCATCTTGGGACCGGGCTGAAAGGCCGCAGTCGAGGCGACGTTGAGGATCGCGCCCGATCCGCGCTCGATCATCCGGGGAGCAACGAGGCGGCAAAGGTCGGTCAGGGTCCCGACGTTGAGGTCGATCATCTCCCGCTGGCGCCTCGCGTCCAGCTCGGCGAAACGGCCGATGAGGCCGAAGCCTGCATTGTTGACGAGAAGGTCGATCCTTTCGCCATTGTCCTCGATGTCGGCGAAGAGGCTCGAAGCCGCGTTCGACTTCGAAAGGTCCATCGCCACCGCCCGGGCATTTCCGAGCTCGCTCGCGAGCTCTTCGATTCTCTCCTTCCGCCGGGCGACGAGCACGAGCGAGTGACCGCGCTTCGACAGCTGGCGCGCGAACTCGACCCCGAGGCCCGCCGACGCGCCGGTGACGAGCGCGATATTTTTCACTCAGAAGCCTTGCTGACCGTTGCCTTGACGATTTTGCCGGGTTCGCGAGGCGGTTCGCCAGCGGGGAGGGCGTCGACATGTTCCATCCCGCTCTCGACCTCGCCCCAGACCGTGTACTGGCGGTCGAGGAAGGGCGAATCCTCGGTGACGATGAAGAACTGGCTGTTCGCGCTGTCCGGGTTCTGCGAGCGCGCCATCGAGGCGATTCCCCGGCGGTGCGACTCGCCCGAGAACTCGGCCTTGAGATTGGGAAGGTCGGAGCCATGATAGCCGGTCCCCGTAGGGTCCCCGCCCTGCGCCATGAAGCCCGGGATCACCCGGTGGAAGACGACCCCGTCGTAAAAGCCGCTGTTGGCGAGCTCCGTGATGCGCTCGACGTGACCTGGAGCAAGGTCCGGCCGAAGCCTGATGACGACATCGCCGCCGGTTGAGAGGGAAAGGGTCAGGCGGTCGGCGTCGGCCATTGGTCTAAACTCCAGTATCAAAGCTTCGTCAGGTGCGCGATTTAGGGACGCTCGGGTGGTTGCGCCAGAGCGGCCTCGCCCATAGGAGGGCCGCACCGGGTTCAATCGAGGGAAACGCAATGGCCGACAGCGACGACATCGCCGCGCCGCTCATTGCCGAGTCGAACCCGGCTCATTCGAGCGCGATCGACGAGGAAGACCGGCTTCGCCCCGAGTTCGTGGCGAAGGTTCTCGACGCGGTCGACGCAGGCGACGACGAGACCGCGCGCAAGCTCGTCGAGCCGCTCCATCCCGCCGACGTCGCGGACCTCATCGAAGCGGCAGCTCGGGACGAGCGCGAAGGCCTGGTGAAGGCGCTCGCCGGGATCGTCGATGCCGACGTGCTCGCCGAGATGAACGACTGGGTCCGCGACGACCTTCTCGACGAGATGGAGCCGCAGCAGGTCGCGGACATCGCCGGGCAGCTCGACACGGACGATGCGGTTGCTCTCATCGAGGACCTCGATCGAGCCGAGCAGCAGGCGGTCCTCGAGCACATGGAGCCCGACGACCGTGCCGCGGTCGAGGAAGCGCTCAGCTATCCCGAAGAATCGGCCGGCCGGCTCATGCAGCGCGACCTCTGCGCGGTGCCCGAGCATTGGAACGTCGGCCAGGTCATCGATTATCTGCGTTCGACGAGGGACCTCCCGGATGATTTCTGGGAAGTGTTCGTCGTCAACCCGTCCCACCACCCCGTGGGCACGTGCAAGCTCTCGCTCATCCTTCGAACTCCGCGAAAGACGCTGGTGAGCGAGATCATGCAGCGCGAGCAGACCCTGATCCCGGTCGACATGGACCAGGAGGACGTGGCGCTTCGCTTCCAGAAATACGCGCTCGTTTCAGCGGCGGTGATCGACGATTCCGGAAGGCTCGTCGGAATGATCACGGTCGATGACATCGTGCACATTATCTCCGAGGAAGCGGGCGAGGACGCGCTGCTCCTCGCCGGCGCCGGCGAAGGCGACATCAACGAGCCGATCCGCCTGACGGTCCGGACGCGCCTCATGTGGCTTCTCGTCAACCTTCCGACGGCGATGCTCGCAGCGTCGGTCGTTCACCTCTTCGATGCCCAGATCGCGAAGTTCGCCGTGCTCGCCGTCCTGATGCCGATCGTCGCTGGCATGGGCGGAAATGCGGGGACCCAGACCCTCGCCGTCGCGGTGAGGGCAATCGCCACCAACCAGCTCACCGAATCGAACACGATCCGGGCGTTCGGCCGCGAGTTCACGATTGCCCTTGCCAACGGTCTCTCGCTCGGCCTCCTCATCGGGGCGGGGGTTGCGGTCATCTTCCATAACCCGCTGCTCGGGGCCGTGATGGGAGCGGCGATGGTGATCAACAACCTCGTCGCCGGCCTTGCCGGAGTGATGGTCCCAATCACCCTCGACCGGCTGAAGATCGATCCTGCAGTTGCGTCGGCCGTCTTCGTGACGACATGTACCGACTGCCTCGGTTTCCTCTCGTTCCTCGGACTTGCGACACTGGTTGGACTTGGAAGCTAAGCCGTTGCGAATCATGGGCTAGTCCGGCATCGGTTCCGAGGTGCCCAAGCTCCACCTGACCAAGGTCGCATTCGCCTGCCGCGACCTTGAGGCCCTTGAAGTGAGGATCGCGAACCGCGCCGCCAATGGGGAAGTGCGGATCGCCACCCGGATGCGGCCGAGGCGCTCGGCTGAGCTGGTCGGCGGCAATCTCTACTGGATCGTGAAGCACCGCCTCGTCGCCGGGCTCGAGATCCTTCGCTTCGAAGACCGCGAGGACGGGAGGATCGATATCGTCTGCTCGAGCGATCTCGTCACTGTTTCGCCGATGCCGCGGAGGGCTCACCAGGGCTGGCGCTATCTCGAGGACGACGAGGCTCCGCGCGGCGAGGACGACGGCAGCGGCCTTGGCGCCCTCCCGCCGCGCCTGTACGGGAAGCTTGTCTCCCTTGCCCTCGTCTGAGCGTCCCTACCTGAAGAGGATGTAGAGGATGATGATGAGGATGATGAGGCCGCCGATGCCAAGATAGATGGCGAGGACTCCCTGTCTTTAGCGCCCCTCCCCGGTTCAAACGATCGGCGTGGACCCGGGGTTGCTCCGAGCGGCCCAAGCCGCCTTGCCGACTCTCGAGCTCACCGGTAACGCTTCAGTGAAACGACAACAGGAGGCGGGCATGACGGTTTCAAGCGCAATCGACGCGAAGGTCCTTGAACGAGCGATGCTGAAGCATCCTTTCTACCAGGCCTGGACCGAGGGGCGCCTTCCGGTCGACACCCTTCGCTCCTACGCGCGGCAATATTTTCACCATGTGGAAGCGTTCCCGCGAGCGGTGAGCGCGGTTCACAGCGCCTGCGAGGATCGCGAGGGGCGCCGGATGCTCGCCGAGAACCTCGCCGAGGAAGAGGGACTTGAGTCCGGCAAGCAGGACCACGCGACCTTGTGGATGATGTTCGCCTGCGGGCTTGGCGAAAGCGAGGAGGCGGTGAGGAGCGAGGCCCTCAATCCCGAGACCCGGGCGCTGATCGAGACGTTCCGGAGGCTCTCGAAGCGCTCCTACGCCTCGGGCCTTGGAGCGCTCTACGCCTATGAAAGCCAGTTTCCGGGTGTCGCAAGCGCGAAGATCGAGGGGCTTGTCGATCGCTATGGAATCGACGCCGAGGAGACGCTCCGTTTCTTCCGGGTGCACGAGAGTGCCGATGTCGAGCATTCCGAGGTCTGCCGCCGCCTCCTCGACGAGCTTCCGCAAGAGCAGCGCGACGAAGCGATTGGAGCGGGCGAAGAGCTCGCGGGGGCGCTCTGGAACTTCCTCTCGGGCGTGGAGGCCCGCTCGGCGATCAACTGATCAGTCGCAGCCGCTGACGCTCGCCGATCCTGCCGCCCGCAGCGTGCAGGAGGGCGCGCCTGTAAGAGTGACGGTCGCCGGTCCGTTCGCGTCGATGGTCGCGGTCCCGCTGACGTTGGCCGCGATGGTTGCGGCGCCATCGGCGCCAAGTACGGCATCCTTGGCGGAAAGGGCGCTTGCATCGAGGCTCGAGATGCCGCGGATCACTGCGGTCATCTTCGCCGCCGAGCCGGCGAGCCTCGCGCTCGCTGTCCCGATGACGCTGACCTTCAGCTGGTCGACGTTCGCCTCCCCGATCTCGCCGGCGCCGCTTCCCTGGACGGAGAGGTCGAAGCTTAGCCCCTTCACCTTGTCGATCCTGAGCGCGCCCGATCCGTTGAGCCAAGCCGCGCTGAGGTCATGGGTCCCGATGCTGATCTCGACGGGCCCGGGATCCTTGCCCGGGTAGCCGCCCCAGGAATCGAGGTTGTTATGGACGACGAGCGTGTCGCCCCGGACCTCGACGGCGACTCGGTCCAGCGAGGCCGGGGAGCCGGTCGCCCGTGCATAGGGCGCAACTCCGGTCGCCAGGGTAACCCTGAAAGGCCCGTCGACCCGGACCTTCTCGAAGCTCGTGATCCCGAAATTGCGGGTGGCCGCAGCGGCTGGCGCGGAAGTGGCGCAAAGCGCTGCAGCAAGAAGGAAGGTGCGCATGGGGCGCACCTTCCCAGCCTATGGTTAAGACGCGTTTAAGAGCAGCGGACGTCGCCGGAGCCCTGCTTGCTGACCGAGCATTTCGCGCCGCCCGAAACATCGACGTCGCCCGAGCCCATGATCTTGACGTCGGCGTTGCCGGTCGCCTGAGCCTTGACGCTTCCCGAGCCCGCGATCGAGACCTTTGCCTGCTGGAGCTGCACCGCGCCTGCATCGATGTCGCCCGACCCCGCGATCGAATATTCAGCCGATTGGGCCTTCCCCGAACCCGCTTTCGCGCTTCCGGAGCCGCCGATCGAGAGCTTGAGCGAGCCGACCTCGAGCGAATCGACGTTGAGCCCGCCGGAGCCTGCAACTTTGCCCTCGAACTGCTCTCCGCGGACATGGTCGACGCTGATGTCTCCCGATCCCGCGATCGCCGCGCCGGAGAGCTTCGGAACGGTCACCGTGAAATTGGCCTTGCCGCTGTTGCCAAAGCCCCAGCTGAAGAACCCATGGCTTTCGGGGTGAATGACGAGCTTGTCGCCTCTCACCTCGACGACGGTCTTCTCGAGGAGCTTCTCCGATCCCTGGGCCGAGACCGTCGCATTGGCGCCGGTCCGGACACTGACGTCGTAAGGGCCTGCGACCTCGATCTTCTCGAAGTTGCCGACCTGGTAATTGCGAGAAACCGTAGGGCCGGCGCCCTCGCCGTGCATCTGCCCGCAGGCACTCGTCGCGGCGGAGGCCGCGAGTACCGCGACCGCGGCGATGGACTTACGCATGATGCTCTTCTCCTGCTGTCTTAACCTGATAATACGGCTAACATCCTCGGGGGCAAGCGCCGATCAGGAGCGATGAAGCTCGCCCGATCCACTGCCGCTGACCTTCGACGTCGCGCCCCCGGTGAGGCCGACATCGCCCGACCCCATGATCGTGACCTCCGCTTCGCCGGTCACGCGGGCGTCGATGTCGCCCGAGCCCCGGACACAGATGGTCGCCTCCCGCAGTTCGAGCCCGTCGCACGCGATGTCGCCGGAGCCCGAGGTCTCGAGCCGTCCTTCCCGTGCCTGGCCACCGCCAATGGAGACGTCCCCCGAGCCGAACAGCTGGAATCCGACGAGATCCGCTTCGAGCCTGTCGAGCGCGAGGTCTCCGGACCCGGTGATCACGACCTCGAACGTCTCGCCGGAATAGCTGTCGACCGAGGTGTCGCCCGAGCCGTTCATGGTGAGCTTCGCCCCTGCGCTTTCGATTGTGTCGATCGAAAGATCTCCCGATCCTGTCATTCCCGCCTCGAATTCGCGGGCGCGGGCTTTCCCGATCCGGATGTCGCCCGAGCCCGCGCCGGACACCGCGAGGCGCTCGACATCGAGCTCGTCGAGAGAGGCGTCGCCCGAGCCGCTTCCCCGATATTCGAAGCTCTCGCCGGTGACCCGGTCGAGCGAAAGATCGCCCGAGCCGCTGGCGCGAACCGCAGTCAGGCTGCGCGCCGAGACGAGGACTCGCACGTCATCGACATCGCCGTTGCAGCTGATCGAGAGGCGCTTGCCGTCCTGCTCCACCAGGAGATTGTCGAGCGCCCATTGCGGCCCGCTCGCCTCGACCCGGGCCGGGGAACCGGTTTCGACCTCGACATCGAACGGACCAAGGACCTCGAGCCGGTCGAAGTCTTCGACCTCGAACTCGCGGTCCTCGAGCGGCCCGGAGGGGCGAGGCCCGTGTCCCCTCGAGGCGACGATTGCGGACAGGATCTCCATCGCGAGCGATCTCGGCATCGCAGATCTCCTCTTTGGTGTGTTACTACACTAATACGCGAGGGAGAGTGAGTCTGCAACGGACAAAAAGAAGGGCGCCGGGTAAGGGCGCCCTTCTGTCTTGAGTGAGATGACGAAAAAGACCCCGGTCTTATGCGTCTTCCTTCGTCTTGTGGTGGATGAGCGCCGCCTTGTTCAGGATCTCGAGGATCTTGGCGAGCGCCGACTTCTCGTCGGTCTGCTCCATTGCGCCGAGCTCGCGCGCCAGGCGCGACGAGGCGGCCTCGAAGATCTGCCGCTCGGAATAGCTCTGCTCGGGAGCATCCTCGGGACGGAACAGGTCGCGCACGACCTCGGCGATCGAGGTCAGGTCGCCCGAGTTGATCTTCGCCTCATATTCCTGGGCCCGACGCGACCACATGGTGCGCTTGACCTTGGGCTTGCCCTTGAGCGTATCGAGCGCGTCCTTCATCGTCTTGTCCGACGAGAGCTTGCGCATTCCGACCGAGTCCGCCTTGTTGACGGGAACTCGAAGGGTCATCTTCTCCTTCTCGAAGCGAAGCACGTAAAGCTCGAGACGGGTACCGGCGATTTCGGTGCTTTGCAGCTCGACGACGCGGCCAACGCCATGCTTGGGGTAAACGACATAATCGCCGACATCGAAGCTGAGCGCCTTTGTAGCCATTGCTAACCTTTCCGTTTGCGGCAGCGGAGCCGGCGCATTTGCGTCGCCCCCCAAAACGACCATCGGCCGTGGCTCCATGCCTGTTTCTTGGCTTCCCTAATGTGTTTAAGGCCGCAGCTGAATCGCACGCGGCCCCGGTGTGACAGTTTTATATCAGAACTCGCTTTAAATTGCGAGTCCCAGCTGTACAGGCGATTCGGGCGACCCCTCACTTAAGTTATGAAGGCCAAGACCGAGCAGCCTGATGCCCCGCGGAAGCGGGTGGAGGGCGGCCAAAAGCGCCTGGCCGGTCGAGGTAAATGCGGCGAGATCGGGCACCGGCGAGCCGAAGCTCCTCGAGCGCGTGATGATCGTGAAGTCGCCGAACTTGACCTTCAAGGTCACAGTCCGACCGGCGACCTCGGCGCGCTTCACCCGCTCCCAGGCATAGCCCGCGATCCGTTCGAGCTCTCCTGCGAGCCGCTCCGGGTCGAGAAGGTCCTGGTCGAAGGTCCGCTCGGCGCTCACCGACTTGTAGGGGCGGTCAGGCTTGACTTCCCGCTCGTCGATCCCGCGGCAGATGCGATGGTACCACGCGCCCGAGCTCCCGAACTTCGCCTCGAGGGCGGGAAGGCTCCATTCGCGAAGGTCCGCGCCCGTGAAGATCCCGAGCGTCTCCATCTTGCGCGCAGTGACAGGGCCAACGCCATGGAAGCTCGCAACCGGCAGCGAGGCGACGAACTCCGGCCCGCGCTCGGGCGTGATGACCGTGAGGCCGTCGGGCTTCCTGTAGTCGGACGCGAGCTTGGCGATGAACTTGCAATAGCTGACCCCCGCCGACGCCGTCAGCCCGGTCTCTTCCCGGATCCGCTTCCGGATATCCTCGGCGATCGCCCGGGCGCTCCCGAGCGAGTGCCGGTCCTCGCTGACGTCGAGATAGGCCTCGTCGAGACTGAGCGGCTCGACGAGATCGGTATAGTCGAAGAAGATCGAGCGGATCTGCTGCGAGACGGCGCGATAGACGTCGAAGCGCGACTTGACGAAAATCAGTTCGGGGCAGCGGCGCCTCGCGGTGACCGAGGGCATCGCCGAGCGGACACCGAATTCCCGGGCCTCGTAGCTTGCCGCCATGACCACGCCGCGGTGCCCTCCGCCGACCGCGACCGGCCTGCCCCTCAGCGACGGATCGTCGCGCTGCTCGACCGACGCATAGAAGGCGTCCATGTCGACGTGGATGATCTTCCGGCAGGGGCGGTCCGACTCGGCCACGCCGATTTTCTGTCCCATGGTCGAGGGCCTCGTCTAGGCCCCTTGCTCGCCTTCCATTGCGCGCTCCAATCTGCTTAAGGGCCGCGCCATGAACATCCATGAATATCAGGCCAAGGAATTGCTCGCGAAATATGGCGTGCCGGTTCCCGCTGGCTATCCAGCGATGAGTGTCGAGGAAGCGGTCGAGGCCGCGAAGAAACTTCCCGGACCGCTCTGGGTCGTGAAGGCCCAGATCCATGCCGGCGGCAGGGGCAAGGGCCGGTTCAAGGAGCTCGGCGAGGGTTCCAAGGGCGGAGTGAGGCTTGCCCGCTCGATCGAGGAAGTGCGCGCCAACGCTGCCGAGATGCTCGGCAAGACCCTCGTCACGATCCAGACCGGCCCGAATGGAAAACAGGTCCAGCGACTCTACGTCACGGACGGGGTCGACATCGCGAAGGAATTCTATCTCGCGCTCCTCGTCGACCGCGAGAGCGGCCGGATCGCCGTCGTCGCTTCGACCGAGGGCGGGATGGAGATCGAGAAGGTCGCCCACGAGACTCCCGAGAAGATCAGGACGATCACGGTCGATCCTGCAACCGGGCTGATGCCGCATCACGGACGCGAAGTCGCAGCCGCGCTCGGTCTCACGGGTGATCTCGCCAAGCAGTGCCAGCGCGTGCTCGCGAAGCTCTACGACGCGTTTGTCGGGACCGATGCCTCGCAGATCGAGATCAATCCGCTGGCAATCACGGAAGGTGGCCAGCTGATGGTCCTCGACGCCAAGGTCGGGTTCGACAGCAACGCGGACTTTCGCCATCCCGACCTCGAGCAGCTGCGCGACCTCAGCGAAGAGGACCCGATGGAGATCGAGGCCTCGAAGCACGACCTCAGCTACATCAAGCTGGATGGATCGATCGGGTGCATGGTCAATGGCGCCGGACTTGCGATGGCGACGATGGACATCATCAAGCTCGAGGGCGGCGAGCCCGCCAATTTCCTCGACGTCGGCGGAGGCGCCTCGAAGGAAAAGGTGACGGCGGCGTTCAAGATCATTCTCAGCGACCCGGCGGTGAAAGGCATCCTCGTCAACATCTTCGGTGGGATCATGCGCTGCGACATCATCGCCGAAGGGATCGTCGCCGCCGCCCGCGAAGTGTCGCTCGGCGTCCCCCTCGTCGTTCGCCTCGAGGGGACGAACGTCCAGCAGGGCAAGGACATCCTTGCCTCGTCGGGCCTTCCGATCATTCCCGCCAACGACCTTGGCGATGCCGCGAAGAAGATCGTCGCGGAAGTGAAGGCGCCGGTCGCGGCCTAGATTCTGGAGAGCCCAATGAAACTTCTGGTCGCCGTCAAGCGGGTGATCGACTTCAACGTGAAGCCCCGGGTCAAGATGGATGGCTCGGGCGTCGATCTTGCCAATGTGAAGATGAGCATGAACCCCTTCGACGAGATCGCCGTCGAGGAAGCGATCCGCCTGAAGGAGAAGGGCGCCGCGTCCGAGATCGTCGCAGTGTCGATCGGCCCCGCCAAGGCCCAGGAAACGCTTCGAACGGCGCTCGCGATGGGAGCCGACCGAGCGATCCTCGTCCAGACCGACGAAGAGGTGGAGCCTCTCGCGGTCGCCAAGATCCTCGCGAAGATTGCCGCCGAGGAGCAGCCGCAGATGGTGATCCTCGGCAAGCAGGCGATCGACGACGACAATAATGCGACGGGGCAGATGCTCGCGGCGTTGCTCGATTGGCCGCAAGGCACATTCGCCTCCAAGGTCGAGACCGCCGGCGAGGATGTGACCGTCACCCGCGAGGTGGACGGCGGGCTCGAGACCGTGAAGTTGAAGCTGCCCGCTGTGGTGACGACGGACCTCAGGCTCAACGAGCCCCGTTACGCCTCGCTTCCCAACATCATGAAGGCCAAGTCGAAGCCGCTCGCGACCAAGTCGCCGGCCGATTACGGAGTGGACGTCTCGCGGCGGCTCGAAACGATCAAGGTCGCCGAGCCGGCAAAGCGGCAGGCGGGAATCAAGGTTGGCAGCGTCGACGAGCTGGTCGAACGCCTCAAGGGTCTGGGGATTGCGAAATGAGCGTTCTGGTCCTGGTCGAACATGATGGAAGCGCCATCAAGGACGCAACTCTCGCGGCGGTGACCGCGGCGTCTAAGCTCGGTGACGTCCACGCCCTTGTCGCAGGAAGCGGTGTCGCAGGTGTCGCGGAGCTTGCTTCGAAGGTCTCGGGAGTCGGGAAGGTGCTCGTCGCCGACGCAGCGCACCTCGATCACGACCTCGCCGAGAATGTCGCGCCCGTCGCAGCAGGGCTCATGGAGGGCTATGACGCGTTTGTCGCTCCGGCGACGACCTTCGGCAAGAACATCGCGCCAAGAGTCGCGGCCCTCATCGACGTGATGCAGGTCAGCGACGTCATCGGTGTCGAGGATTCGAACACCTTCGTCAGGCCCATCTATGCCGGGAACGCGATCGCGACCGTGAGATCGAACGATGCCAAGAAGGTCATCACGGTTCGCGGCACCGGGTTCGAGAAGGCGTCGGCCGAAGGCGGCTCCGCGGGCATCGAACAGGTCGATGCCGGCCAGCCCTCGGGCAACAGCGCGTTCGTCTCGATGGCCGCTTCCGAAAGCGAGAGGCCCGAGCTCACCAGCGCCAAGGTGATCGTCTCCGGCGGACGCGCGTTCGGCTCGTCCGACCAGTTCCACGCGCTCCTCGATCCGCTTGCCGACAAGCTCGGTGCCGCGGTCGGCGCGAGCCGGGCAGCGGTCGACGCGGGCTACGCCCCCAATGACTACCAGGTCGGCCAGACCGGCAAGATCGTGGCCCCCGAAGTCTATATCGCGATCGGCATCTCGGGCGCGATCCAGCACCTCGCCGGGATGAAGGATTCAAAGACCATCGTCGCGATCAACAAGGACGAGGAAGCGCCGATCTTCCAGGTCGCCGACATCGGGCTCGTCGGAGACCTCTTCAAGATCGTGCCAGAGCTGACCTCGAAGCTCTAGAAGCCGCCGAGGAACTCGGCGACGTTCGCGCCGAGCGCCTCGACTGCGTATCCGCCTTCCATGACGATCAGCGAGGGAAGCCCTGTCGCTGCGATCCTCCGCGCCATCAGGCCATAGTCGAGCGTCTTCAGCCGGAAGTGGCTGATCGGGTCATCCTCGTGCGTGTCGGCGCCGTAACTGATGATCAGGAGGTCGGGATCGTTCTTCGCGAGCCAATCGATGGCCCGCCCAAGCGCGGGCCCATAGTCCTCCCAGGTCGTTCCGCGGGATAGCGGAAGGTTGAGGATGTTTCCCTCGCACTCGTCCCGATGTCCCCAGAAGAAGGGGTAGTCGGTCGAGGGATCGGCGTGGATCGAGGCGAAGAAGACGTCGTCGCGCCCGGCGAAGATGTCCTGCGTTCCGTTGCCGTGGTGATAGTCGACGTCGAGGATCGCGATCCGCCGCTTCCCGGAGCCAAGCGCCGCCTCGGCGCAGATGGCGGCATGGTTGAGGTATGAATAGCCGCCGAAATAATCCCGGCCCGCGTGGTGGCCCGGCGGCCGGGTGAAGGCGAAGGTGCTTCGCTCGCCGCCAAGCAGGGCCTCAAGCGCGGCGAGCGCGGTCTGCGCGCTCCAGTAGCATGACTCCCATGTTCCGGGCCCGATCGGAGTGGACGTGTCGAAGCTGTGTTGCCCGAGACGCGCATCGATCCGCGAGAGGTCGAGCGTCCTGCGCCCGACGATGGGGAAGGTATAGGGGAAGGCATCGCCTTGCCGTCCTGCTGCGAGCCACTCCCGGTGAGCATCGCGAAGGAGGTCGAGGTAGTCTTCGCCGTGAACGAGGAGCAGCGGACCCAATCCGCTGTCCTTGGGCGCTTGCGTCGGCCCGATCGCTTCGAGGACGGCATCGACCCGGCCCTGGTGCTCGGCAGCGCCGTGCAGCTTGCCGTTGAAGAATTCGGCGGATGGCGCGTGAGCCCGCTGCCGCTCGTCCCAGAAACAGCGCATCTCTTGCGCTTTAGCGGCGGCAGCGGGCGTGAACAGCCCGGTCGTGCAAGGGACTTATTGCTTTGCCCCCTTCAGCTCGGCTTCGAACCGTTGCCGCTGCTTTTCCTGGTCCTTGAGCGCGGGGACACCAAGCGCTTGCCGCAACGCGTCGGATACCAGCGCCCGGTCGAACGGCTCCTGAGTGGTCGGGCCGCCGCTGAGGGTCACGAACTGGGTCCCGAAGATCTGCTTCTGGCCAACCTTCTGGAGATAGCGGTCAAGGGTCGCTGCGGCGATCCAGCTTGCATCGGTTCGGCCGCGGGATGCGGCGATGAGCGCAAAGGTGTGCGCGAGCAGGAAATCGTCGGGCCCGCTCCCGTGCTGGAAGACGAAGGCGGCGTGGTAGAAATCATTGCCGCTGCGGAGCTTCCCGAGGTCGAGAAGGGACCTCGTTCGTTGCCGCCTGGCCTCGTCCCTCGGCCCAACCACCGACCAGTCGATTGACCCGAGGTCGCTGCGGTCGGCCTGGTCGGCATCGAAGATGGCGGTCATTTCCGGATTGTCCGGCCATTCCGGGACTGCGGTATAGGTCCGCCCCTTGTCCCAGCTATTGGCGACCTCCTCCTTCTCGCCCGCCGGAACGAGATATGGCGGCGGCGAGGGCACACCTTCAAAGCCCAGCGTTCCCCCCTTCGCGATCGGTGTCCAGACGAGCTCGACGAGGCCTTTCGAGGGGTTGCGGACCTTCAGTCGAAGGTGGTCGCCCTCGAGCGCGCCCTCGGCGACGGGCTGGACGATCGCGGGACCCTCGACGTTCGAGAAGAGCGAAAAGGCTGGATCGGCCTCGAAGTGCCTCGGACGGACGAGCTCACCCGTCCAGCCGCCGTTCGGTTCCCTGCGGAGATCGAGGACCAGGACGCTTCGGCCCGGAACGTGGAGCGCCCATCGCCCGGGCTGCGGGGGAGCGGCGACGAGGCAGGCGGGGACGATTGAAATGAAGAGCGCCGTCAAAAGGCGCGACAGGATAGGCATGGTCGACCTCCCCCGCGATGGTTGCGCGGGGGAGGCTCCAGATCAACTGCCGTTCTTTGAAAGCGGCTGGAACTACTTGTGCTTGTGCTCGGGTTTGTCCTTGCGAGAGGTATGAGCCATCTTCTCGAGCTCTTTCTCGCTCATCGACATCATCGACTTGGACGCGCCCTTAAGGTGGCTCTTGGGCGTGTCGCCGCGCTTTGCCGAAAGGGCCGCGCCGGCGGCCTTCTGCTGTGCTGCTGATTTGGCTGGCATGATCATCTTCTCCCTTTCGAGGATCTCGAAGGGCAAAACGCTTCATGCGCGCAATCGCTGCCTCAAAAGGCGATGTTGTGCGAGATCAACCACCTCTTGCCGCTACGGTGCCAGACGGTGAGATAGCGGCCGACCACGTAGCGTTCCTTGCCGTTGCGAAGGACCGTCATTTGGGCGCTGCCCCACTCGTAAACGTCGTCGGGATCTGCGGCGACCCTCCCGTCGCTGTGGATTGTCGCCTTGAGCACCTTGGCGCTCTTGGGCCGTCTCGAATACATGGTGCGCACCCCGGCCTTGGTCCTGATCTCGGTGCCGTCGGGACCGATGAATACGGCATTCTTGGCATAAGGAGCGCTCAGGATGTCGGCGTTGCCGCTGACGATGGCCCGGGTCCATTCGTCATTTGCCCTCTCGATGAACGGTGTTGCCGATGCGACCGCTTGCTTCTGCCAGGCCGGCGTCGCCCCGGCGAGCATCGGTGCTGCGGCGATAAGGAACAGGTAACGCTTCACTCATCCCTCCCACGATTTC
>DASZYL010000119.1:0-8298 GCA_035545385.1 Sphingomicrobium sp.
GCCGGCGTAATTGGCGGCGACAGTCAGTCCCATGTCCCTCAGCGCGATGCTGATCGCTTCGCCGAGTCCGCGCGTGCCGCCGGTGACGATCGCTACCCGTGCCATGCTGATTTCCCCTGTTGTTGATAAGGCGCGCGCCTATTCCTCGGCGAGCCACCCTGCAAGTTCGCGCTCGATCAGCTGTTCCAGCATCGCGATGCTTTCGGGAGAGTCATTGAGGCAGTCGAGGAGCGCGAACTCTTCTCCGCCCGCCTGCTTGAAACTGTGCCGGCCCCTTATTCCAAGTTCCTCGAGCGTCTCGATGCAGTCGACCGAGAAGCCGGGCGCGGCGACCGCGACGCGCTTCACTCCGTTCTTGGGGTAGGCCGCGAGCGTTGCGTCGGTAGCGGGCTCGAGCCACTTTGCCCGACCGAACCTCGACTGGAAGGCGACGTCGACGTCGCGGCCGAGCGCCTGGCCGACGAGCCGGGCAGTCTTCTGGCAGTGGCAATGGTAGGGATCGCCTCGCTCGAGGGTCCGCACCGGCATGCCGTGAAAGCTCAGAAGCAGCCGCTCGGGCTCGAAGTCGAGGCCGGCGAGCTGTCGCGAGAGGTTCGCTGCAAGAGCCTCGATGTAGAGCGGGTCGTCATAATAAGGGGGAAGCGTGCGGATCGCGGGCTGCCAGCGCATTCGAGCGAGCACCGCGAACACCGCATCGTTCGCGGTCGCCGTCGTCGCCGCGGAATATTGGGGGTAGAGCGGGGCTGCGAGGATCCTCGTGCAGCCTTCACCGGCCATGCGCTCGATGGCCGCCGCAATACCTGGATGGCCGTATCGCATCGCATAATGGATGACGACCCGGGGAAGGCGCGCTCGAAGCGCCTCGGCCTGGCGATGGGCGAGGACCCTCAGCGGGGAGCCCTCGTTGGTCCAGATCTGGTTATAGGCCTCGGCGGACTTTCTCGGCCTCGTCCTGAGGACGATTCCATGGAGGATCGGCTTCCAGGCGAACTTCGGGATTTCGATGACCCTGGGATCGCTCAGGAACTCGGCGAGGTAGCGCCGGACGGCCCGAGCCTCGGGCGCGTCCGGGGTTCCGAGGTTGATCAGCAATACGCCGATCCTCGTCTCCGGGAGCCCTGGATGATCGGGTGGGGCGATCATCCCTCCGACATAGGATCGAACGGCAGCGAGCGCATCCTCCTGCCGGAAGCGGCGAAGATCGCGTTGGCGACAGCAGGCGCGAGAACGGTCGTTCCGAGCCCGCTGACTCCGCCCGCTGGCGCGTCGCTCGGGATGATCTCGACGTGGATCTGGGGGGTCTCGCGAAGCCGCGGCAGGCCGAGCGAGCCCAGCGGCCGGGCGCGGGGCATTCCGGCGACCCATTGGGGGGAGGGGAGGGTGGCCTGCGCGAGCGCCCAGATCAGCCCTCCCTCGATCTGCTGGGCAACGAGCCCGGCGTTGACCGAGCGGCCGCAATCCACGGCGGCGACGAGCCTCTCGACCTTGACTCGCTGGCTGTCGATTCGCGCGTTCGCAACGAGGCCGATGTGCGACCCGAAGGCGGAATATCCCGCGATGCCCATGGTGCTTCCAGCTCCCCCGCCATCCCATTGAGCGAGGCGCGCGGCGCCCTGGAGGCAGCGCGCGAGACGGCCGTTCTGGCCAAGCATCGCCATTCTAAAGGCGAGCGGCTCAAGGCCTGCGGCGTGCGCCAGCTCGTCGATGAAGCTCTCGGTGAAGAACGCCTGCTCGCGTTCGGGCGAGCCGCGCATGTAGCCGGCCGGGAAGGGCAATTGCGGGCGCGTGGCTTCGATCGTCACGTTGGGGATGGCGTAGGGCGGGATGGCGTGGACTGCGGCCCGGATGAGCCGCCGCTTGTCCTCGATGTCGAGCATCCGGCCGAGCGATGCCGCCATTCCGTCGACGGCCGCGATTTCCATCTTCCAGGCCGCGGTGATCCCGCCCTCGCCCGGAAGCGCGGTCATCCGGGCAAGGGCGCCCGATGATGCCGTGTCATGGTTCTGGCCGGCGCCTTGCGAAAAGGTGACCTGGACCGGCGCCTTGAGCTGGCGCGCGAGTTCGACCGCATAGCCGATTGCATCGGATTGAAGCGCTCGGCCCGAAGGCTCTCCCACTCCCATCGGGTAGAGCGTCACGTCCGAGGTGCCGATTCCAGCGGCCTTCGCCGCGGCCTCGCGGGCGAGCCCGGGCGCCTGCGTCGGGGCCCAGATCTCGAGCCGGGGTCCCTGGAAGCGAGCGGTCGCGCTTGGCGTCTCAAGGCCGAGATGCTGGCTCGGAGCGACGAAATAGGTCGCAGCGAGCGGCCGTGAGCCCTCGACGGTCGATTCATAGTCGCCGCGCCGGTAGCGCCTCCGCTCGCCGCCATGCGCGAGCGCGTCCTCGAACAGCTTTCGAAATTCGGCGGGACTCTTCTGCCCGGAAAACCGGGGACTTGCGGCGATGACGCCCCGCTCGGCAGCCCACCAGTTGCTCGCGACCACCGCGAACCACTGGTCGCGCGAGGCGACATGACGGATCCCGTGAACGCCACGTATCGGTTCCTTGCTGAAGCCGGTCAGCCTTCCCCCGGGCGGGGCCAGGCGAATGCTCGCGAAGAGCATTCCTGGAAGCCTGACGTCGCCCGCGAAACGCCAGCTTCCCTCGGCCTTCGCCGGGCCGTCGAGCCGCTCAAGGGCCTGGCCGATCAGCCGGCCCTTGGTCCCCTGGCGAAGCTGCGGCCTGCTGGGCGGGGGGCGCTCCGCCGCCTCTTCGGCGAGCTCGCCGAACGTGAAGGTGCGCCCGCGGTTCATCACGAAGCCGTCGGCGGTCTCGCAATCCTCGGGATCGACGTTCCAGCGATCGGCCGCTGCCCCAACGAGCATCGTTCGAGCAATTGCCGAAGCTGCTCGCAACGGCTTTTCGAACGCTCGAACCGAGGTCGACGCCGCGGTGATGCGCATCCGACCATCGCTTTCCATCCGATAGGAGCGGAGCCAGCCGAAGCCGTCGAGCCAGCCCTCCTCGCCGGCGAGCCCATTGCTGTATTCGCCGCCAGGCGGCGCGGGCTCGACGGCGAGGGAATCCCAGGCTGCTCCAAGTTCGTCGGCGACGATCTGGGGAAGCGCGGTCCAGATGCCCTGGCCGGTTTCGGTCTGGGCGACGGCGACGGTGATGCGACCATCACGGGCGATCTTGATGAAATTGCCGAACGCCCATTCCGACTTTTGAACAGCGAGGTCGCTTCCAAGGTGTCGCGGCCACAGCGCATAAGCGACGACAAGGCCGACGCCCGCGCCGCCGCCGACCAGCAATGTCCGACGGTCGAGCTTCAACTGGCGAACTGGGCCTTGAGGGCGCGCCTGTCGATCTTGCCGGTGCCAAGCCGCGGCAGCGGCGAATCTGCAAAGATGATGCGCTCCGGGATCTTGAACTTGGCAAGACGCCCGTCGAGGAAGGAGCGCAAATCATCTTCGTCGAGGGAGCGGCCGTTCTTGGCATGGACGATCGCGACCGGGACTTCGCCAAGGCGCTCATCGGGGACTCCGAACACGCACACTTCGGCGACCTCGGGGCAGGCGTAGAACTCGGCCTCGACCTCCGAGGCGGAAATGTTCTCACCGCCGCGGATGATGATCTCCTTCTTGCGATCGACGATGAAGAGGTAGCCGTCTTCGTCGAGATAGCCGACGTCCCCGGTCCGGACGAAATGATCCGCGGTAAAGAGCGCCGCGGTGGCCTCGGGATTGCGCCAGTAGCCCTTGATGTTCGCGGCTGTTCGAATCCCGATCTCCCCGGTCTCGCCGGGAGGAAGATGGCGCCCGGCCTCGTCGAGGATCACGACTTCTGCGAAGGGCGCGGAGCGCCCCGTCGAACCGGGCTTTGCCGCATAATTGCTCCAGAAGTTGAGGCACCCGACCGCGTTGGTCTCGGTGAGGCCATAGCCCAGCGCGGGCTGCGCTCCGGGAAACTCCTTGCGCAGCATTTCGACGTGGCTGACCGGCCGCGGGGCTCCGCCGGCGGTGATGTCCCTCAAGGTCGAAAGATCATATTTGTGTCGATCGGGATGGTTCATGAGCTCGTGGCTCATGGTCGGGACTCCGACGAAATAGGTGATCCCCTCTTTTTCAATGAGCCGGAGCGCCTCGGCCGCGTCCCACTTGCGCATGACCACCATGCACCTGCCGACGACGAAGCTGTTGAGCATCACCGGGACCTCACCGGTCACATGGAACAGGGGAACGCTAAGAAGGGTCCTCGGTGTCGGCGGCGGCCGGCCTTCCGCCTCGAGCAGGCCCTTGAGGACGATCAGTCCGGTCGCGTAGGAATAGGCGCCGGTAACGACTGCGCGGTGGGTCGAGAGCGCGCCCTTGCAAAGGCCGGTCGAGCCCGAGGTGAAGAGGATCGCCGCATCGTCATCGGGAGCGACTTCAGGTAGCCCGTCGCTCGCCTCGCCTCCTTCCATGAGCTCAGCCATTGCCTCCTCGACCGGGAGGTCGGGGACGACCCCGAGGATCTCGCGGTTCCTGCAGCGCTCCGCGATGCGTGCCGCTCGAAGCGTGTCGGCGATGATGAGGCTGGGTTCGGTAAGAAGGATCGCATGCTCCATCTCGGCCGGCTCCCACCAGCCGTTGAGGAGGGTTGCCACTCCGCCGGCCTTGAGCGCGCCCATGTAGGCGAGGACCCACGACGGGCAGTTGCGCATGGCAATCGCGATGCGCTCGCCGCTCTTGATGCCGCGGGCGACAAGCCCGTGGGCCACGCGGTCGGACAGCCGATCGAGATCGGCGAAGGTGAAGCGCTCCTCGCCCGCAACAAGCGCCTCGTTACCTGCGTTGAGCGCGCAGAATGCCCGGAAGAACTGCGGAAGCGTTGCTGGAAGATTCTCGACGATGGCTCGGCCAAGCTCGTCGTGGCCGACGACGAGCCGTCCGCCAGGCCCGATGACCTGCTCCAGTTCCTCGTCGAAGCGGCGATCGAGGTCGCTCCTCATGCCCCCAGGTCACTTCCTTTGCCTTTACCGACACCCGCCTTATGAGGCGCTGAACAATTAGGGGGAAGCCCTTGCAAGCCGACGCGTATCCAGGGTTCACGAAGTTCACCGAGCTGGGCCTCTCGCCCGTCGCTCTGCACCTCGGCCCGTTCGACCTTCGCTGGTACAGCCTCGCCTACCTTGCCGGGATCTTCATCGGCTACTGGTATCTCTTGAAGCTCCTCAAGGAACCGGGAGCGCCGCTCGGTCGCCGCCATGCCGATGACCTCGTCTTCTACGCTGCCCTCGGGATCATCCTTGGCGGCCGCATCGGTTATGTCCTCTTCTACAATCTCGGCCAGTACCTTCGTCACCCGATCGAGATCGTCAAGCTGTGGGACGGCGGCATGTCCTTCCATGGCGGTGTGATCGGGACCTCGCTCGGGATCTTCTATTTCGCGCACAAGGAGAAATTGTCGTGGCTGAGGATCCACGACTATGTCGCCTGCTGCGTGCCCTTCGGCCTCTTCTTCGGCCGCCTCGCCAACTTCGTGAACCAGGAGCTGTGGGGCGCCCAGACCAGCGTTCCCTGGGCCATCCGTTTCGTCGAACTCACGCCTTATGGCCCGATCCTCGGACCCCCCCGTCACCCGAGCCAGCTCTACGAGGCGTTCCTCGAGGGGATTGTCCTGTTCGCGATCCTCGCCTGGATGTTCTGGAAGACCAAGGCCCGCTACGAGCCGGGCAAGCTCGTCGGAGCCTTTCTGTTCTTCTACGGATGCTTCCGCTTCGCCATCGAGTTCATCCGCGAACCCGACAACCAGCTCGTCAGATTCTCGCAGGCGACCGGGCTCCACATGGGCCAGTGGCTTTCGCTCCCGATGATCATCGGCGGCCTGTGGCTGATGTGGACCGCAAAGCGGCGCCGGGTGCGCGTCGAGCCGACCGTGGGCACCGCGTCCGTCTCGTGACTCCGCTTGAACGCGCTCTTCGCGACCGGATCGGGACGGAAGGGCCAATGAGCGTCGAAGCGTTCATGGAATGCTGCAACGCTTATTATTACGCGACGCGCGACCCCCTGGGAGCGCGCGGCGACTTCACGACCGCGCCCGAGATCAGCCAGATGTTCGGGGAGATGGTCGGTGCCTTTCTCGCCGATGTCTGGAGACGCGCCGGGGCTCCGGCTGACGCGGTCTACGCCGAGCTCGGACCAGGACGCGGAACCCTCGCTTGCGATGCCCTCCGAGTGCTTCGCTCAGCGGGATTTTCCGGGGAAGCCCACCTCGTCGAGACCAGTCCCGTCCTTCGCGCGATGCAGGAGAAGGCGCTTCCCGGGGCCCATTGGCATGACGGGATCGTTGATCTTCCTTCAAGGCCCCTGCTGCTGGTCGCGAACGAGTTTCTCGACGCGCTTGCGATCCGGCAGCTCGTGGACGGTCTAGAGCGCCGCGTCGTGATCGCCGCGGGCGGGCTCGCCTTCGACCGCGACGGGGAGATCACCGAGGTTTCGCCGGCGCGCGACGAGGCGGTTGCGGCCGTCGCCCGCCTGGTCTCCCGAGAAGGCGGAGCTGCGCTCTTCATCGATTACGGACACGAGCGGAGCGGTCCCGGCGATACCCTCCAGGCAGTCTTGGGGCATCGATACTCGCAAGTGCTCGACAGGCCAGGTGAGCAGGACCTCACCTCCCACGTCGACTTCGAGGCCCTGGCCCGGGCCGCAAGCGCCAACGGAGCGCTCGTGACGCCTGTCGTGACGCAGGGCGAATGGCTGGTCCGCCTCGGGATCGAAGCGAGGGCCGAGGCGCTGTCGCGGGCCAATCCCGAGCGGGCCGAGGAGATCGGCGCCGCGCTCGAGCGGCTCGTTTCAGCGGGTGAAATGGGGAGGCTCTTCAAGGTCATTGCCATCCACTCGCCGGACTGGCCGGTTCCGGCGGGGTTCTGAAGAAAATGGTCACCTATCGAGACGCAGGTCCCGCCGATGCCGCCGTCCTCGACCGGCTCTTCGACACGAGCTTCTGCGACACCTTCGGCCACCTCTATCGCCCCGAGGACCTCGAGACCTTCCTCTCGAGCCACTCGATCGCCGACTGGGAGGCCGAGCTCGAAAGCCCGGACTTCGCGCTGCGCATTGCCGAAGCGGAGGGGGAGCCGGTCGGCTATCTGAAGCTCGGCCCTCTCAAGATCCCGGTCGAACCCCTCGGCCCAGCGCTGCTCCTCGACCAGCTCTATATCCTCAAGGAGCATCACGGGACGGGCATCGCGCATGGCCTCATGGACTGGGCGATCGCCGAAGCTCGGCGCCGCGGGGCGAAGGCGATCTACCTCACCGTCTTCATCGACAATCACCGCGCCCGCCGATTCTACGACCGCTATGGCTTTGAAGACGTTGGCCGCTATGCCTTCATGGTCGGCGAGCAGGCGGACGAGGACGTGGTGATGCGCAAGTGGCTGTGAGCGAAGTCGAGATCATCCGCGCCATCTCGCTCGGGGGACTTCCGCATGGCTTCCTCGGGCGTCGCGGCGGCGTCTCCAACGGCGAGCTTGCCGGGCTCAATGTCGGCTACGGGAGCAATGACGAGCGCCGAGCGATCGACGAGAACCGCCGGCTTGCGATCGCCGCTCTTCTTCCGGAGGCCGAGCTCGCGACCGTCCACCAGGTCCATAGCGCCGAGGTCGTCTATGCGAAGCGCTCCTGGCCGCAGGACGATCGCCCGCGCGCCGACGCCCTCGTCACCGACCGGCCCAATCTCCTGCTGGGGATCCTCACGGCCGATTGCGCGCCGGTCCTCTTCTCGGACCATGAAGCCGTCGTCGTCGGAGCGGCGCACGCCGGCTGGCGCGGAGCGCTCGCCGGGGTGACCGACAGGACGATCGAGGCGATGGAGCGCCTCGGCGCAAGGCGAGAGAACATCCACGCGGCGGTCGGCCCCTGCATTGGCCAGCCTTCTTACGAGGTGGACGCTCGATTCAGGGACCGGTTCGTCTCGGACGATCCCGACAACGCCCGCTTCTTCGTGAGCGGCGCCGGTGACAAGCTCCAGTTCGATCTCGAGGGTTATGTCGTTCACCGGCTGATCGCCGCCGGAATCGACGAGGTCGAAGCGCTTAATCTCGACACCTATGCCGATCCCGACCGCTTCTACAGCTACCGCCGCTCGACGCACCGCGGCGCGGCCGATTACGGCCGCCAGCTCAGCGCCATCGCGATCCCCGGCTGAGCCTCACAAGCCGAGCTTGTCGGACCGTCATCGCTGTTGATTGGCGCTCTCCTCGCGTTGGCGCTAATGGCCCGCTCGAACAAGGAGATCTCACTTGCCCACCGAAGACCAGATCGCGGCCGCCAGCTC
>DASZYL010000120.1:0-4695 GCA_035545385.1 Sphingomicrobium sp.
TGGCGAGCTCAGCGACGCCGCGAGCGCTCTCGACTGGGTGCAATCGATCCACCCCGAGGCCGAGACTACCTGGGTGGCGGGCGTCAGTTTCGGCGCCTGGATTGGAATGCAGCTTCTCATGCGCCGCCCGGAGATCCGGGGATTCATCTCGATTGCTCCGCCGGCAAACATGTATGACTTCAGCTTCCTTGCCCCCTGCCCATCGTCGGGCATCATCATCCAGGGCGAGGCGGACGAGGTCGTCACTCCGAGCGCGGTCCAGAAGCTGGTCGACAAGCTGAGGACCCAGCGGCACATCACGATCCATCACGAGCTCATTCCGGGCGCGAACCACTTTTTCGCGAACGAGCTCGAGCTCCTGATGAAGGTCGTCGACGATTATCTCGACATGCGGCTCGCGACCGACCCGGTGAAGCCCGCTATACCGTCCAGATCATCACGTTCATGACGAGGACAAGCGCGGCCGCGATCATGAGCGCGCCGCGCAGCCTCGTCTGACGATCGAGGGCAAGCTTCACTCCTCCGATGAGGAGAAGGAAGGCTGCAACCATCGCGAGAGCCATCGCAATCGACGAGAATTCGTCCATTTTCGTCCCCGGTTTCACAAAGGTTTAACCAAGATCGGTCCACATTGGCCCCCATGGCAAATGGGGAGCAGCAGGTTCGCCTCGAGGAGGCGTTCGAGCGGATCGAAGAGACCATCCTGCCGTGCATTGCCATGATGCTCGACACTTTGATGGACGCCTCCGAAGCGATTGCCGAAGGCGAGCGCCGCTTCCTCGTCGGCGAACTCAAGACCCTGGCGGCCGAGCTCGAAGAGCTGACCAAGGCCGTCGAGCGCTCCAGTCCCAATCACGTCGAGCCCGGCGAGTACAAGGCGCGCAACGTCGCCTAGACCTCTCCCTTCATGATCCTCGAGTGAAGCGCGGGATCGATATTGCCTCCAGAAAGAACGACGACCGTTTCCTCGAGCGGAGCGACCTTCGCTGCGAGCAGCGCTGCAAGCGCGACCGCACCGCCCGGCTCGACCACCAGCCCGTGACGCTCAAAGGCGAAGCGGACCGCCTCCGAGGCTTCTGAATCGCTCACCCAGAGCGCATTTGCCCTTCGCTCGCGAAGGATCGTGAAGGTGATCGGGGAGACCCGCGGCGTCTGAAGGGCGTCGCAAATGGTATCGGGCGCTTCGGCCGGGACTGGAACGATTTCGCCGATCTCGAGCGAGCGTGCCATGTCGTCCCATCCTTCGGGTTCGACGATGACCATCTCCGTCTCGGGAACCGCGAGCGCGATTCCCGACGCGAGCCCTCCTCCGCCACAGGGGACAATGATCTCCGCCGGAACTCTCCCGAGCTGGTCGAGGATCTCGAGGCCGACCGTCCCCTGCCCGGCAACGATCGCTGGATCATCAAAGCTCGGAACGACCGTCGCCCCCGTCTCCGCAGAGATCTTCGAGGCAATCGCCTCGCGGCTTTCATGGCGCCGGTCATAGAAGATGATCTCGGCTCCTTCGCCCATCGTCCCTTCGACCTTCACCTTCGGCGCATCCGACGGCATGACGATGACGGCCGGAATTCCGAGCCTTCGAGCGGCGATCGCAACGCCCCTCGCGTGATTTCCGGAGGAGAAGGCGACGACGCCCCGCTCGCGCTCCTCCGGGGAGAGCTGGAGAAGCCGGTTGGTCGCGCCCCTCAGCTTGAAGGCGCCACCGGTCTGGAGGCACTCGCATTTCAGCCAGATTCGCGTGCCGTCGACCTCGCTCTCGAGGAGCGGAGTTTTCTCGACCAGACCTTCGATACGCTCGGCGGCCTCGACGACGTCGCTTCGTGTCACCTCGGCGCTTTTAGCTAACTGGTTGATATTTCACCCTTTCGATTAGCCGTTGCAGAACAGCGACATACGACCGGCAATTCCCGAGTCCAAAGCCAAAAAATCTTTACAGCCGTAACCCTCGCACATATATCGCGCCCCCGCTGCCCCATGGGACTTCCAACCGCAAGGCAGCTCCTTGTCGTAACTGCACTGTTGGAGGTCCCTTGAGTTGCACAAGCATCATCGCGCGCTGGGGCTAGCCGCCGCCCCAACCGGCAGCCGGGGGGCTGCCGCTATCGCCAAGCTCCGCCCGGTCCAGCCGGTCACGCTGCTTCGTCCGCATGCCGCGCGGCGGGCGGCCCGCTTCTTCGTCGAGAAGTTCCCGGGCCGATCGCTCTACGCGGTGAAGGCGAACCCGTCGCCTGACCTGCTTCAGATCCTCTGGGACTGCGGCGTCAATCATTTCGACGTTGCCTCGATTGGAGAGGTTCGCCTCGTCCACCAGACTTTGCCTGGTGCAGTGCTCTGCTTCATGCACCCGGTGAAAGCCGAGGAAGCGATTGCAGAAGCCTATTTCGAGCATGGCGTGAGGACCTTCAGCCTCGACAGCTTTGAAGAGCTCGAGAAGATCGTCCGGGCGACCTCGAAGGATGGCGCCCGAGCGAGCGACCTCAACCTCCTCGTGCGTATTCGGGTGAGCTCGGACCACGCCAAGCTCAGCCTCGCCTCCAAGTTCGGAGCCGACCCGCGTGACGTGAGCTCGCTCCTGGTTGCCGCGCGCCAGGCTGCCGACGCGCTCGGCATCTGCTTCCACGTCGGTAGCCAGGCGATGACCTCGGCTGCGTTCGCCGAGGCCATGACCCGCGTTCGCGACGCGATCGTCGAGGCTGCGGTCACTGTCGACATCGTCGATGTCGGCGGCGGGTTCCCGTCCTCCTATCCCGGAATGGAGCCGCCGCCGCTCGAAACCTATTTCGCGGTCATCCACCAGGCGTTCGAATCGCTTCCGATCAGCTATTCAGCCGAATTGTGGTGCGAGCCGGGCCGGGCGCTCTGCGCTGAATATGCGAGCGTCCTCGTCCGCGTCGAAAAGCGGCGCGGCGACGAGCTTTACATCAACGACGGCGCCTATGGCGCCCTGTTCGATGCCGCTCACATTGGCTGGCGCTATCCGGTGCGGCTCATCCGCGAGCCCGATTCGCATGTTCGGCCGATGAAGTTCAGCTTCTACGGCCCGACCTGCGACGATCTCGACCGAATGGCCGGTCCATTCGAGCTTCCCGGCGACGTTGGTCCTGGCGACTATATCGAGATCGGGATGCTCGGAGCCTATGGCTGCGCCATGCGAACGCAGTTCAACGGCTTCGGTGTGGTCGATTCCGAGATCGTCGACGATGAGCCGATGGCGAGCCTCTACGGGCTGAGCGCTCCGGCGCGTTCGAACGTCGTGAAGCTCTAGCCTTTTCTTCGCTTCCGTTGCGGCGGAAGCGGAGCTAACCCGCGCTGCGGTTCTTGGGGTGAGGCTGTCCCCCACATGAAACGACATGCCCTTTTTTCGATGCTGCCCGTTCGAAGGACGGCACAATGGAGCATGAGATGGAAGCTGATACGCTGAACAAGGTCCAGGACACCGACCGGATCAACGACACCCGCAAGGCCGAGCTGCTCTCGACCCCGATCGAGCATATCGACATCACCAAGTTCGATGCTCGCCCGATCATCGAGTCGATGGGCAAGATGAGCTTCACCAGCCGCGACCTCGCGCGCGCCACCGGCATCTACAACCAGATGCTCGAGGACCCATCCTGCTCGATCATCCTGGTCGTCGCCGGCTCGACCTCGGCGGGCGGCTGCATGGATCTTTACTCAGAGCTCGTGAAGTCGAACATGGTCGACGCGATCGTCGCCACGGGCGCTACGATCGTCGACATGGATTTCTTCGAAGCGCTTGGCCACAAGCACTACCAAGCCAATGAAATTCCAGACGATGATACTCTTCGGTCGCTCTATATCGATCGCATCTACGACACCTATATCGACGAGGAGCAGCTCCAGGACTGCGACCATACGATCGGCCTTATCGCCGACAGCCTCGAGCCGCGTCCCTATTCGAGCCGCGCCTTCATCAGGGAGATGGGCAAATGGCTGAGCGAAGGAAATGCGAAGAAGGAGGGAAGCCTCGTCCAGCTTGCCTACGAGCATGACGTTCCGATCTTCTGCCCCGCCTTCACCGACAGCTCGGCAGGGTTCGGCCTCGTCAAGCACCAGGTCGACGCGATGAAGAGGGGCGGGCATTATATGACCCTCGACAGCATCGCCGACTTTCGCGAGCTCACCGACATCAAGATCAAGGCGGGGACGACTGGTCTCCTGATGATCGGTGGAGGAGTTCCAAAGAACTTCACGCAAGACACTGTAGTTTGCGCGGAAATCCTCGGTCACGAAGATGTCGAGGTGCACAAATATGCAGTGCAGATCACCGTCGCTGACGTCCGCGACGGAGCCTGCTCGTCCTCGACCCTCCAGGAAGCGGCGAGCTGGGGCAAGGTCTCGACTGCAATGGAACAGATGGTGTTCGCCGAGGCGACCAGCGTCCTTCCGCTGCTTGCCAGCGACGCCTGGCATCGGGGCGCCTGGCGCAACCGCGAAAAGCGGCGTTTTGCGAAGCTGTTCGACTAAGCTGTTGCCGGAGCAACGAGGGGCGCTACTGCTCCCCTCGCCTTCCGGCCGGTTTCCTCGAGGAGGATGATCCCGATCATCCCGACGGCAAGCGCCACCGTCATGTAGAAGGCCGGCGCGATCTCGCTCCCCGTCCTGTCGATGAGAAGCTGCTCGATGAACTGGGCGCTCCCGCCGAAGACGGCAATCGAGACCGCATAGACCGTC
>DASZYL010000121.1:0-28386 GCA_035545385.1 Sphingomicrobium sp.
ATTCGCCGAACGGCACCTACTGGCGCCTTTCGGTCCAGGGCTTCAGCAGCCAGCGCGAGGCGATCCAGAGGTGCCAGCAGCTCAAGAACAACGGCGGCAAGTGCTTCGTTCGCGGCTTTGCCGGCGACGCCCCGGTCCAGATGGCGTCGAACTAGGCGCTTTCGCGAATCAGCATTTCAAGGCTGGCCATCCTCACCGCCACGCCCATTTCGACCTGGAGAGTGATGAGCGAGCGCTTAGGATCGTCGGCGATCTCGCTTTCGATCTCTATTCCCCGGTTCATTGGCCCGGGATGCATGACGACGGCATCCTTCGCCGCCCTCCTCAGCCTCGCCCTGGTCAGTCCGTAGCGCTCGAGATATTCCCCTGGGGCATCGCCGAGATCCTCGTCGAGGCGCTCGCGCTGGACGCGGAGCATCATCACGACGTCAGCGCCCTCGATCGCTTCGTCGACCGAAAGCTGTTCGACGTCCCGCGGCATGAGCTCGGGAGGGCCGGCGAGGCGGACCTCCGCTCCCAGGCGAGGAAGCAGCATCGCGTTTGACCGGGCGACCCGGCTGTGGCGGATGTCGCCCAATATCGCGACCTTGAGGCCGTCGATCCTGCCGAGCTGGTAGCGGATGGTCGCGGCATCGAGGAGGGCCTGGGTCGGATGCTCGTTCGTCCCGTCGCCGGCGTTGATTACGGGCGCTTCCATGATCCTTGCGACCTTCTCGGGAGCTCCGTTCTCGCGATGCCGGATCACGAGCGCATCGGGCCTCATCGCGTTCAGCGTCCTCGCGGTATCCTCGAGGGTCTCGCCCTTCTTCACTGACGAATGTTCGACCGAGAGCGAAAGCGCGGAAGCGCCAAGGCGATGCGCGGCAGTCGCGAAGGACATCGCGGTGCGGGTGGAGTTTTCATAGAAAAGGTTGAAGAGAATGCATCCGCTGAGCCTGGGCGGAGGCTTCGTCGCAGCGCGATTTTCCTGGAACAGAAGCTCCGAGCGATCGAGGATTTCCGCGATCTGGGCATCGTTCAGCGAATCGATGGAAAGAAGGTCCACGAGCGTGCTCGCTAACTGGAGCCGCCAAGATTGGCCAGCGCGTCGATCGCTCCCTGGAGGATGTGCGCGGCGGCGAGGGCGTCCACCTTCTCGGCCCGCCTCGCCCGGCTGACGTCGGCATCAATCATTGCCCGCTCGACGGCTTGCGTCGACCAGCGCTCGTCCCAGAGGAGGATGGGAAGGCCAAGCGGATCCAGGTTGCGCGCGAAGGCGCGCACCGACTGGGTGCGCGGACTGTCGGTACCGTCCATGTTGAGCGGCAGGCCGACGACGAGCCCCGGCGCAAGCTCATGTTCGATGATCCGCCGGAGGGCTTCGAGATCCTTCGTGAACCTCGTCCTTCGGATCGTCTCGAGCGGCCCTGCGAAGTGCCACCCCGAATCGCAGACCGCGATCCCGATCGTCTTGGTCCCGACGTCGAGGCCGACGAGCTTGCCCATTTCCGGAAGAGCCCGTGCAAACTCGGCCGTGTCTTTCGTGATCAGCCGCGCCAAGCCGCGAGCCTCCTTTGTGCGTCGCGCCGGATCGCGCCCCAGAACAGCGCATAATCATAGACGTGATAATTGTTGCCGGGCAGCACGTAGGGTCCGAGCGGCGGAATGGTGCCGCCAAGCAGGAGCAGTCCATCGTCGCAGCGCGCGCCGACGGACCTTTGAACGAGCTTCGCCGAGCTGAGGTCGGCGCTCGGAACGAGCGTTCCGGGATTGGCCTCTGGCGGCGCCGAACCATTGGTGGTCCCGGTGATGGGATTGACGCAAAGGACGCGTGACTTGCGCCTCTCACCGCCATCGAGCCCGCTGGTCTTCTCCCAGCCCTCGAGGATGAGCTTGGGATTCGCAGGCTCTTTGAAGGTCATCCACGAGAGAATGCATCCGGTCTCGGCTGGCGAAGTGCAGGCGGGAAGGCCAAGCATCGGAAGATCGGATTGAACGTCGATCGGCCAGCCCACGACATAGGCCGCGACGATCCGCTTCGAGAGCGGTTTTCCTGCGATCCTCTCCCTCAACAGGCGCTCGAGGTGAAGCGCTCCCTGGCTGTGCCCGGCAAGGATGATCGGCCTTGATCCGGCCTGGCCCAGGAACGTGTCGAAGGCCGCCGAGACATCGCCATAGGCAAGGTCGAGCGCTTTTCGCGCATCGTCGCTCTTGAGGAGAAACGCTCCGAAGGCCGCCTGCCGGTAGCGCGGCGCCCAGATCTCGCCGGCACCGTTGAACGCGCTTCCCTGGCTCTCGACGAACAGCGACGTTCGAAGCGCTGTCTCTCCTCCTGCATCGAGCGGTGCGTTCCAGCGATCGTTGAGGAGATAGGTCGTGGGATGGATGAAGAAGACCGCCGCTTTGCCTCTATCGCTGGCCTTTGGCATTCCATCGGGGATCCAGAGTGCGGGGTCGTTGGGCATCCCGGGGCGTGCAATCCAGCTCGAGGGCGCTGCATAATCGGGCCGGCCGCCTGCCATTGCGGCCTCGAAATGCCCTTTTGGAGTTGCCTCCTTGAGGAGCACGCTTCCGCCCCACTGGAAGATTGCGAATGCGCCTGCGACGACGATCAGGATGAGAACGAAGATGATCGCGAGGAATCGCCGGGCGCACATCCGGCGTGGCCCTATTGGGCGCTCGCCCCGCGGGCAAGGGACGCCATTCCAAAACAGCCCTTGCTTGGGTACGGGAGCAGCCGAGCTTTGAAGAGGCCCGCCGGATGAGGACCCACTACATCGTCGACAGCGCGGCGACCCTCCTTGGAGTCTCGCTCATCATCGTCACCGCGGTTCACATTTCGGGCAAGTCGGCAACGTCGATCGCGGATGAGCTCTCCTTTGCCGCGGCGATCCTGTTCCTGGCGAGCTGCGGAACTTCCCACCAGGCCATCGTCAGGAGAAGCGAGCGTCTCGAAGGGATCGCCGACAATGTCTTTGCTCTTGGCCTCCTCACGCTCCTGTTCGGCGTCCTGAGCTTCTGGTTTTAAAGCCGATTTGAGGCCCTCAGCGGCTTGCCGCCCCTGACCCTCACGGCTATCGCCCCCGGCCATGTCCGTCTCTCCTGAACAGGCGCGCCACATCGCGAAGCTCGCTCGGATCGCCATGAGCGACGACGAGCTCGCCAAGCTGGTGCCGGAACTCAACAACATCCTTGGCTGGGTCGAACAGCTGGGCGAGGTCGACACCGACGGTATCGAACCCTTGACCGCTGTCATCGACCAGAAGCTGAGGCTTCGTGACGACGTCGTCACCGATGGCAATATCCGTGACGAAATCCTCGCCAATGCGCCCGAGGCGCAGCACGGCTTCTTTGCAGTTCCGAAGGTGATCGAGTGAGCGAGCTGACGTCGAAGTCGATTGCCGAGCTGCGCGACGGGTTCCGCTCGGGCGAATTCTCAGCGGTCGAGATCGCCGAGACCTATAACGCCGCGGTCGAAGCGGCGCGGCTGCTCAATGCCTACACCGTCACGACGCCCGACGATGCGTTGTCGGCGGCACGCGCCGCCGACGAGGCGAGGGGCTCTGGCGAGCTCGGCCCGCTTTCGGGCATTCCGCTCGGGATCAAGGATCTGTTTGCCACCAGGGGTGTCGACACGACCGCGGGAAGCCGAATCCTCGAGGGCTTCAAACCGCCCTACGAGAGCACGGTATCGGCGAACCTTCGAAAGGCCGGCGCGGGGATGCTCGGCAAGCTCAACATGGATGAATTCGCGATGGGCTCGTCGAACGAGACCAGCGCTTATGGACCGGTCATCAGCCCGTGGCGCCGAAGGGGGAGCAATGTCGCTCTGACGCCCGGCGGGTCCTCGGGAGGTTCGGCTGCGGCCGTCGCCGCCGGAATTGCTCCGGGCGCCACCGGGACGGATACAGGCGGTTCGATCCGCCAGCCGGCGGCGTTCGCGGGCATTTGCGGAATCAAGCCGACCTACGGCCGCTGCTCGCGCTGGGGGATCGTCGCTTTCGCGAGCTCGCTCGACCAGGCAGGGCCAATGGCGAAGACGGTGCGAGACTGTGCGATCCTGCTCGAGGCCATGGCCGGCTTCGACCCCAAGGATTCGACATCGCTCGAGCTCCCGGTACCGCAGTGGGAAGCTGGATTATCGAGCGATCTCAAAGGCAAGCGCGTCGGTATTCCGAGGGAATATCGGATCGATGGAGTGCCTGCAGACATCAATTCGCTGTGGGACCGCGGCATTGAGTGGCTGAAGGACGCGGGCGCGACGCCCGTCGAGATCAGCCTTCCGCACACCAAATATGCGCTTCCGACCTACTATATCATCGCTCCTGCGGAAGCATCGTCGAACCTCGCCCGCTATGACGGTGTGCGCTACGGCCTGAGGGTCACCGGGAACGACGGGCTCAACGGCATGTACGCGGCGACCCGCGCAGCGGGCTTTGGCGCCGAGGTCAAGCGGCGGATCATGATCGGCACCTATGTGCTCTCCGCCGGCTTCTACGACGCCTATTTCACCAAGGCCCAGAAGGTACGGGCGCTGATCAAGCAGGATTTCCGGAGCGCCTTCGAGCGTTGCGATGTCATCCTCACTCCGACAGCGCCTTCTGCCGCCTTCGGCATCGGTGAGACGACCGATCCCCTGGCAATGTACCTCAATGACGTCTTCGCCGTTCCTGCAAGCCTTGCGGGTCTCCCGGCGATGAGCGTTCCAGGGGGGCTCGACGAGCAGGGCCTACCGCTCGGGCTCCATCTCATCGGCAATGAGCTCGATGAGCAGATGGTCCTCAACGCCGGGCTCGCGATCGAGGAGCGGGCGGGCTTCACCCAGCGTCCCGAGAGATGGTGGTGAGACTGAAACTTCACGAGGAGGGCGAGGAGCTCGACCGGCGGATCGACCTCGTCAATGTCGTGTTCGGAGCGGCGCTCGGCGGCTACATCGGAGTCGTCATGACCCAGCGCGATCTCGACGTCTATCGAGGCCTCGTGCTCTCGCTTCTCCTCATCATCGTCGTTTGCATGCTGGTCGCGATCAGGAATCTCATTCACATCCTTCGTGGAACGCGCTCCGGGAGCTGGAAGGTTCCGGCGGGCATTTTCCTCCTCGCACTCGCCTTCTTCGCATTGATCCGGGGCGATACCTATCTCGACATCGAGGTCCTGGTGCCGATCGCGATCGGTTGGCTCTTTGCCTTCGTCGTCGTCGTCTCGTCACATGTAATTATCTGCAAAGAAACAGAAAATGAGCGCATCCTTCACCATTAAGGGCGAAACCGGCGAATGGGAGGTCGTGGTCGGCCTCGAGGTCCACGCGCAGGTCGTTTCCAACGCGAAGCTCTTCTCGGGCGCGGCAACGGCGTTCGGCGCCGAGCCGAACACGCAGGTCAGCCTGGTCGATGCCGCAATGCCCGGGATGCTTCCCGTTCCGAACCGCGAGTGCATCCGCCAGGCGGTTCGTACCGGAATGGCGCTCGATGCCAAGATCAACAAATGGTCGCGGTTCGACCGAAAGAACTATTTCTACGCCGACCTTCCCCAGGGCTATCAGATCAGCCAGCTCTATCACCCGCTGGTCGGCGAGGGAGAGCTCGAGGTCCTCGTCGATGAAAAGGACGAAAGCTCGGCCAAGCGGATCGGCATAGAGCGGATCCATGTGGAGCAGGATGCGGGCAAGCTGATGCATGATCAGCATGCCACCATGAGCTACGTCGATCTCAACCGTTGCGGCGTCGCTTTGATGGAGATCGTGTCGCGGCCAGACATGCGTTCTCCAGCCGAAGCAGGGGCTTATCTGAGAAAGCTGCGGTCGATCCTGAGATACGTTGGCTCGTGCGACGGCAATATGGAAGAAGGCTCGATGCGTGCTGACGTGAATGTGAGCGTCCGCAAGCCCGGCGAAGCGTTCGGAACCAGGACCGAGACGAAGAACGTCAATTCGGTGCGCTTCGTGATGGCGGTCGTCGAGCACGAGGCGAAGCGGCAGGTCGAGATCCTCGAAAAGGGCGGCAAGGTCGACCAGGAAACGCGCCTCTACGACCCCGACAGGAACGTCACGCGTTCGCTAAGGTCGAAGGAAGACGCGCACGACTATCGCTACTTCCCCGACCCCGATCTCCTCCCGCTCGAGCTCGATGATGCCTTTCTCGAGGAATGTCGTTCGACCCTTCCCGAGCTGCCCGATGCGAAGCGCGCGCGCTACGAGGCCCTTGGAATCACGCCCTACAACGCGAGCGTCCTTACCGCCGAGGTTGAGACCGCGCGCTGGTTTGACGCGCTCCTCGAAGCAGGAGCTGAGCCCAAGCAGGGAGCGAACTGGGTCGTCGCCGAGCTTTTTGGAGCGCTCAACCGCCGCGGCGAGACCATCGACAACAGCCCCGTGTCGCCGGCGCAGGCGGCCGAGCTCCTCAAGCTCGTGGCTGACGGGACAATCTCGGGAACCATCGCAAAGCAGGTGTTCGAGATCATGGTCGAGAGCGGGCAGGGTGCCGCCGAGATCGTCGAGGAACGGGGGCTGAAGCAGACCAGCGACACGGGCGCGATCGATGCCGAGATCGACAAGGTTCTCAACGCAAACGCGGACAAGGTCGCCGAATACAAGAGCGGCAAGCAGCAGTTGTTCGGCTTCTTTGTCGGCCAGACGATGAAGGCCATGGCCGGCAAGGCGAATCCGAAGCTGGTCAACGAGCGGCTACGGGCGAAACTGGATTGATCCGAAAGCTCGCCCTCGCCGCGGCTGCGGCGCTGTTTGCGTCGACCGCTTATGCCCAGGCTCCTCCGCCTCCAAGGCTGGTCGTCATCATCAAGGTGGACCAGCTTTCGGGCGACCTTTTTGGTGAATATCGGTCGCAATTTGCCGACGGTTTCGGAAGGGCGGCTTCGGGAACGCTCTTCACCAATGGCTCGAGCGCCCCTGGCCCGGCCTTGGGAGACCTTGCCAAGGCGCACTCGGCCGCCAGTCGCAGCGTCGCCGTATCGGGCGATCAGGCAAGCACCGGTCTTGGCGGCAGGAATGTCGACCAGCGCTGGAATTGGAGCGGAAGATCGTTCGGCACCAACCTTGCGGGCGCCCGGCCGCCAGCGGTCCTTTCGAAGGTCAATGCAGCTGTTGCCGCGGCTCTTGCGGCGTCTCGACCTCCGCTGCAGCCGTCTCCCTTCTGTCAATCGAGGCCTGCAAGGAACCAGCTCGCGCGGGCCGCGGGCGATTCGGCGGCCCTTGCGGCCTCGCCCGAGCTCGACGGCGCCACGCTCGCGCTCGCAGCAGGTCTCGTCGAGGAGATGCAGCTCGGCCGCCGGAGCGATCCCGACGTCATGTCGATCGACCTCTCGGGAACCACGAACGTCATTGGGACCTACGGAGCCCAGAGCCAGGAAACCTGCCTTCAGCTGACCGAGCTCGACCGGGAAATCGGCGATTTCCTGTCGCTCCTCGACAGCCGCCAGATCGACTATGCAGTCGCTCTCGAGGGTGGCGGTACGCGCTTCCCGATCATGTTCTGGAGGCCTGGTTTCAGGGGGGCGACGATCGCGTCGCCCGTCAACAGCGCTGACATGACTGCGACGCTCGCGACCCTCATCGAGATCCCGGCCAGCTCCTCGAGCGGTCGCTGCCTTGAAGGCACGCCTGCCTTTTGCCCGCAACGCTAAGCATTTAAAAACAGGGCGCTTTTCTTTCAGCCGTCATTCGTGCATGAATTGACGGTTCGAGGCGGAAGGGGCGCGAGTGCGACGGCTTGAAATCGTCTTTGCGATCGCAGCGGCGCTCAACCTCGGGGCCTGCGTGCAATCGCGCCAATATGCGAACGTCGAGTTCACTCCGCCCGAAGGCAATTACAGGCTCCTCGTCCTTCGACCCGATGTGACGGTTGGATCGTTGACCACCGGCGGGATGATCGAGCCCCGCGCCGACTGGACCGAGGAGGCTCGTTCCAACATCATCGCGGCGCTGAAGGCGCAGCAGGCCGGTCGGGGTGGGAATGTCACGATCATCGAACACCGAAACGCTCTTCCAGGTGTGAGCGAGCAACAGCTCGCGGATATCGAGCGTCTCAACTTCGTGGTCGACGAAGCAATCGTCGAGCACAAGTATCTCGGCGATTACCTGCCGACGAAGCGGGGACGGGGGCTCGACTGGACGCTTGGGGCCGATGCGGTGAGGCTCGGCCAGCAGACGGGCTTCGATTACGCGCTGTTCCTCCATGCAGAGGACCAGGTCGCTTCCGGCGGCAGGATCGCGCTCGGGATGCTCGGGTTCGCCGGCTGCATCGTCGGCTTTTGCGCTCCGAACATCGGTGGCGCGGAGCAGCTGGACTATGCCTCGCTCGTCGACCTCAGGACCGGCGAGGTCGTCTGGTTCAATGTCGTCGATGCAGCGAGCCAGGTCCCCGGGATCAAGTTCGGTGACCTCAGGACCAGGGAGGGCGCGGCCCAGATGGTCGAGCGGCTGCTGGGCCGGATGAAACCTGGCCAGGAGGTTCGCGCCCGGCAGGCCGCGCGCTGATGTGCGGGGCCTGCCTTGGCCGGCGCTCGCTCCTCAAGGGTCTTGGGGCAGGCGCTCTTGCACTCGGTTCGGGGCTCGCTGACGCGAGGATCAGGCCCGCGGACATGAAGCCGTTGGTAGGAAGCGGATTCAAGCCGACCGACGAGGACGAACAGGGCCTCTGGCACGAGATGGACCGGGTCGAGGAAGAGGTCGCCGGTTCGAACCTCCTCATCACGGACGCGGGGCTCACGAGCTACCTTCGCGAGCTCGTCGGCGCCGTCGGAGGGCCGGCCGCCAGGGATTTCCGGATCTACCTTGCGCGAATTCCCGACTTCAACGCGATGATGTTTCCAACCGGCTTTGCCGTTGTCTTCTCGGGCCTCCTGCTTCGGATGAGGAGCGAGGCGCAGCTCGCCGGGGTGATCGGCCATGAATCCGGCCATTTCCTTCGCCGCCACATGATCCGCTCCTGGCGCGACCAGCGGCGAAAGACCGATATCTTCTCGGTTGGAGCGATGGTCGCGGGGATCGGTGGCGCCGGGGCCGGCGTCTACCTTGGCGATTACGTCCAGCTTGCCCAGCTCGGGACCATGCTTTCGCTGTTGAGATACAGCCGGGAAATGGAGGCCGAGGCCGATGCCATGGGCGCAAGGCTGATCAGTGAGGCGGGTTATGATCCGATGGAAATATCGGCGGTCTGGCAGCAGTTGATCGGCGAGCAGCAGGCGAGCGCCGCCTATCGCGGCAAGCACCGGGAGCGAGGATCGATCTTCGATACCCACCCCTCGAACGACGCACGCATGGCCGACCTTAGGAGCGACGCCCTCGAGCTCGAGGTTCCGGGGAGATCCTACGACAATCGAAGGGCGCGTTACCTCGCCGCGATCGGGCCAATCCGGCAGATGCTCCTCGACGACCAGGTCAAGCTCAACGATCCCGGTGCAAGCCAGTATCTCATCCAGACGCTGGCCCAGGACGGCTGGGACGGACTTTTGCGCTTCTACGAGGGCGAGGTGTGGCGCTTGCGCAACCGGAAGGGCGACGACGTCCGGGCCGCGCAAAGTTACGCGGCGGCCATCGTCTATCCCGACGCCCCCGCCGACGCGTGGCGCTGGCATGGCATTTCGCTTCTGAAGGAAGGCCGGTCCGGCGAAGCGAGGGCTGCACTTTCGAAATATCTGAAGCTGAAACCCGATGCGCCCGACGCCGCATGGGTCAGGCAGACGATCGGGTGAGGAATGGAAGATTGAGGCTTGTATCGAGCGTGGTGCTGCTGCTGGCGGTAGCGGGATTGCCCGCCTGCTCGAGCCTGGGTGCCGGCGAAGGCTATGGTTTCAGCGACTATTCGGCGGTGAATGTCCGCCGGGTGAAGGTCGGGAACGGCAACATGTCGGTCGTTCCTCCAAGGCCCTGGAATCGCCACCGGGCGATCCTCTTCGAAGACGTTCCGGCGGTCGAGGACTGGACCCTCAATGGCCCGCTCCTCGACGGGATCACCTTCATCACCGGCCTCAGGAGCGGCCATTTCATGGTCCGGCAGCGACGCTCGAGCGACCAGCAGGTCCCGAAGTTCAGGTCCGACATGACTCCGCCCGAGATCGCCGCGATGCTCGAAAGCCTCTACCGGGTGCGGGGCGGGGCCGTGGATTTCCGCACTCTTTCGATCCAGCCGCACGGCTTCCTCGGTGCCAGTGGCTTCCAGTTCGACTATGAGCATCTCGACAGCGACGAATTGTGGCGCAAGGGCCGGGCAACCGGGGCCGTCATCAATGGCGAGCTCTACCTCGTCATGTTCGATGCCGCGCGATCGCATTATTACGACGCGGCGCTCGCGGATTTCGAGGCGATCGTCGCCTCGGCGGAGCTACGCTCTTAAGCCCACAGGCGAAATCGGGCCCGGTGACGGCTCCGTCCCCGGCGACGAGGGCGAGGGTACGTCGATGTCGGGGGCGTGGGTCGGAGTCTCCGGGGGCGGCTCGGTCGGCTGCCCGGGCGGCGAGGGCTCCGGCGTCGCTGGCGCCGGGGTTGTCGGGGGTTCGTCGGGAAGTTGTTGCATGAATGGCTCTCCAGGCGTGGGAACGCGCTTCATAACAGTCAGTTGCGGAGCAATCGGGTTGCCGAACCGGCCACGCCTGTTATAGGCCGCGCACCTTTCGGGTGGCCGCGCGCGCGTGGCGGAATTGGTAGACGCGCTGGATTTAGGTTCCAGTATCGCAAGATGTGGGGGTTCGAGTCCCTCCGCGCGCACCATTTCCGCGCGTAGGCAGTCGAAGGGTTGCCGTGCACGGAAATCGCGCAGGCGGCCCTTAGGATTTCAGGATTCAGGATTGGACACGTGAGTATCAAGACCGTCGAAACGCAGAACGAGGGCCTGAAGCGCGCCTTCATGCTGACCATCCCGGCCGCGGACATCGAGGCCCGCGTCGACCTCGAGGTCAAGCGGATCGCGCCGCAGGTGCGCATGCCCGGCTTCAGGCCCGGGAAGGTGCCGCCGAACCTCATCAAGAAAATGCACGGTGAAGCGCTTCAGCGCGACGCGCTCAACGGCGCCGTCCAGGAAGGCGTCCAGCAGCTTCTCGAGGAGAAGAACGTCCGTCCGGCGCTTCAGCCGCAGGTCGAGCTCGACGACCAATATGCGCCCGGCAAGGACGCCGAGGTCTACGTCAGCCTCGAAGCGCTGCCCGATGTTCCTCCTGCGGACCTTGAGGGACTGTCCCTCGAGCGGCTTACGGTCGAGCCCGACGAGAGCGCGGTCGAACAGCAGATCGAGCAGCTCGCGAGCCAGTCGAAGCGCTGGGAAGATGCTCCGAAGAAGCATGCGGCCGCAAACGGCGACCTCGTCGTCATGGACTTCGAGGGGGAAGTCGACGGCAAGCCGTTCCAGGGCGGAAAGGGCGAGGACATGTCGGTCGAACTGGGAACCGAGCGGCTGATCCCCGGGTTCGAGGAGCAGCTCGTCGGTGCCAAGGCGGGCGACACGCGTGAGGTCAAGGTGACCTTCCCGGCCGATTATCCAGCCGAGAATCTGAGCGGCAAGGACGCGACGTTCGCAGTCAGCGTCAAGGCGGTGAAGACGTCGGGTGAAACGAAGGTCGACGACGAGTTCGCCAAGTCCCTTGGACTGAACGATCTCGACCAGCTGAAGGGGCTCATCCGCGACCAGCTCGCGCAGGAGCTCAATGCGCTGACTCGCACGCACATGAAGCGACAGCTGCTCGACCAGCTCGCCTCCAGGCATGATTTTGCGGTCCCGGAATCGATGCTGGAAGCCGAGTTCCAGAACATCATGAACCAGCTCCGTCACGAGGCGAGCCATGAAGCCGACCCCAAGGCCGCGCTCGCCGAGATCGAGAAGGAATCGGGCGACTATCGCAAGATCGCCGAGCGCCGCGTGCGTCTCGGCCTGCTCCTCTCGGAGATCGGCGCAGCCAACGGGATCGACGTCACCGACCAGGAGATGAACCGGCTGATCGGCCAGGCCGCGTCCCAGTACCAGGGCAAGGAGCGCGAGCGGTTCCTGCAGCTCATCCAGCAGGAGCCGATGTTCGCCGCACAGCTTCGTGCGCCTCTTTACGAGGACAAGGTCGTCGATTTCCTCTTCGGCAAGGCCGAAGTGACCGACCGGAAGGCTACCCGTGAGCAGCTCGAGGCGGATCTCGAGAGCGAGGAGGGCCATGTCCATGGTCCTGGGTGCGGGCACGACCATGTTGCCGCCGAGAAGCCGAAGGCGAAGAAGGGGCAGGCCGCGAAGAAGAAGGCGGACGAGGTGAAGGAGGAGGCAAAGGAGCCGATCCCGGCCAAGTCGAAGGCGGCCGCCAAGAAGGCGGATGTCGTCGAGAAGGCCGAGGCTCCAAAGCCCGCCAAGCCCAAGAAGGACGAGCCTGCGAACAAGGCCGCTGCGGAAGCCGTCGCGAAGAAGGCCTCGAAGCCGGCGGCCAAGAGCTCGGAGAAGGCTGAAGGAAAGCCGGCCGCGAAGACGGCAAAGAAGCCGGCCAAGAAGGCTTGATCGAGCGTCAGGTCGTCTGCGCGGACTTGAGCCGCTCGATCGACGACCTGCACCGCGACGGATTCCGTCTCGAGGTCATTTACCCTGCGGACGAGCCGCATACCGCCCTGCTTTCGAAGGGGCGGGAAAGCGTCCGGCTGACGAGCCGCCCGGATCTTCCACCCCTTGGCGAGGACCTCGAGCCCTTTGTTGCCGAGTTCGCGGTGACTCGCTCGGGCGCGTCACCGGGACACGGACGCGCCGGGATGCTCTACCGGGACCTCATTCCGGGACGCCTTGGCGGTCGCTATATCGCCTCGCACATCTTCATCCCCCAGGGCGGCCCCGTCGGAGACTGGGTTCACTTCCATCGGCTCGTATTGCAGATGATCTACGTCCGTCGCGGATGGGTGCGCGTGGTCTACGAGGACCAGGGCGAGCCCTTCGTGATGCGCGAAGGCGATCTGGTGCTCCAGCCGCCGGAAATCCGTCACCGGGTGCTTGAAAGCTCTCCCGGGCTCGAAGTCATCGAGATCAGCGCTCCGGCATTGCACCCGACCTTTGCCGAGCATCAGCTTCAATTGCCCAACGGCTACAATCCACACCGGCAATTCGGGCGCCAGCGGTTCCTGCATCACATTGCCGCAAGAAGCGGCTGGGCCTCGGTCGCTGGAGCAGAGGTCCAGGAGACGCAGGTCAGTTCCGCAAGCTCCGGCCTCGCCGATGTAAGAACGATGAGACGGGGTGAGGGGAGTTCGATAGAGTTCGATCCGCATCGCGGCGAGCTCGTCTTCGGGTTCGTGCTGAGCGGTGAGGCGAGGCTCGAATTTGGGGGCGAACACCATCTTCGCGCCGCGGATTCGTTCGTCATTCCTCCCGACGAGAGCTGGAGCCTCTCCACGATGAGCCCCGACTTCAGCTTGCTCCACGTCGCGACTTCCATGCTGGACTAGCGGTTCTCGTCGGTTCGCCACTATAGCCATCGGCAAGTGTCCAACGAGGGGGTAGAGCTTGGAGCGCGCCGCATTGCCGAAAATCGCCGTGCTTTTGCCGTGCTTCAACGAAGAAGCCGCGATCGGCGCGACCGTGGCGGGTTTCAGGGCTGCGCTGCCCGACGCCACGATCTACGTCTATGACAACAACAGCAGCGACCGGACCCGCGAAGTCGCCGCTGAAGCAGGCGCCGTCGTTCGCTCCGAGAAACAACAGGGAAAGGGCCACGTCGTCCGCCGCATGTTCGCGGACATCGATGCCGACGTTTACGTCATGGCCGATGGCGACCTCACCTATGATCCTGCCGCTGCACCCGTCATGGTGGAAATGCTCCTCGATGAGCAGCTCGACATGGTCGTCGGAACGAGGCGCCACGACGCGAAGGATGCCTATCGCGGCGGACATGTCGTTGGGAACAGGATCTTCACGGGCCTTCTCTCGGGGCTCTTCGGACGGAGTTTCAGTGACATCTTCTCGGGCTACCGGGTATTCTCGCGCCGGTTCGTGAAGAGTTTCCCGGTGCTCTCGGCAGGTTTCGAGATCGAGACCGAGATCAGCGTCCATGCGCTCGAGCTGAGAATGCCCGTGGGCGAGGTCGAGACGAGCTACGGCGCCCGGCCGGAAGGCTCGCACTCGAAGCTTTCGACATTTGGCGATGGCTGGAAGATCCTGAAAACGATTGGAACGCTCTACCGCGTCGAGCGACCGGTCCTGTTCTACGGCGGGATCGGAGCGCTTCTGATGATCGTCGCACTCGTCCTCGCGCTCCCGCTGGTGCGCACTTACCTCGAGACCGGGCTGGTTCCCCGCTTCCCGACTGCAATCCTCGTCACCGGCATGGTCATCGTCGCGGTGCTGTGCTTCTTTACCGGATTAATTCTCGACACAGTCACGCGTGGTAGGCGCGAAGTTAGGCGTTTGTCCTATCTTTCGTTAGATGCGCCCCGGTAACTGTCGTTTCTTTGCATCAACGACTGTAATTGTGTGCCCTACATGACAGTCTCTACTTCTTAGCCTCGATCAGCTTCTCTACTGTTGTTCCCTCGGGTCTGGCGTAACCGGACAAATTTAGGGGGAAATGATGAAGAAGCGGATCGACTCGGCTCTACGCGCGGGCGTGGCCTTTGCAGCGCTGGCGACAGTTGCATCGGGGGCGGCGGCACAGAGCAATGTCCCGCCGCCGGAAGTGGTCACGGGGCAGGCAGCGCCGGCAGAGCCCGCCGCTTCGGCCAAGGCCCCTGGCGAAATCGTCATCACGGGATCGCGAATTCGCCACAATCCCCTCGACCAGCCAGCGCCTGTCGTCTTCGTCGATCAGCAGGATATCCAGAAGACGGGTCTCAATTCCGTCACCGACGTCCTCCAGCGCCTTCCGAGCGCCGCTGGCGGCCTCAACACCAAGTTCAACAACTCGGGCAATTTCGGCAATCCCCCGGATGGCGGCGGCGTTGGCGCGGGTGCTGCGGAAATCGACCTTCGCTATCTGGGCTCCAAGCGGACGCTGGTGCTGGTCGACGGCCTGAGGTTCGTGAATGCGGCCTCGGCCAGCGGTGTCCCGGGGTCGGTCGACCTCAACGCCATCCCCGAAAGCATGATCGAACGAGTCGAGGTCCTCCAGGACGGCGCCTCGGCGATTTACGGTTCGGACGCCATCGCGGGCGTCGTGAACATCATCACCAAGCATCATCAGCAGGGGTTCGTCGCAAGCGCGCAGCTTGGCGATTATCTCGACGAGGGCGACGGCTTCACCCAGAACTATCAGCTGAGCTGGGGCAACGGCGATAACGGTCCGACGCAGATCGTCATCGGCGGCAATTTCGTGAAGCAGAACGGAATTTTCGCCGGCGACCGGGATATTTCGAAGTTCCCGGAGCCGTTTGCGACGGAATGCGGCGGCTCGTGCAGCTCGGGCACGCCCAACGGGCGCTTCATCGTCCTCGACCAGGACCTGACCTTGAAGGCACCCGTCATCGGCCGAGCGCCGACCCTTGCGGATTATCGCGCCTTCGCGAGCCCGCAGGATCGCTTCAATTTCGCGCCGTTCAACTACATCAACACTCCGCTCAAGCGCTTCGGACTCTTCGGAGAGCTCAAGCAGCAAGTGTCACAGGACATCAATTTCACTGCCAAGCTCCTCTACAACAAGCGTAATTCGAAGAACCAGGCGGCCCCGTTGCCGCTGTTCGTCGGTCCGGATTCCGGCAACGGAAACCTTCTCGACCGGATCACGATCGATGCCAGCAACCCCTTCAATCCGTTCGGAGAGCTTCAGTCGGGACTGAACCTCGACGGGACCCCGAACGGTGAAGCTGCCAATTATGCGTTCATTGGCCGCCGGGTGGTCGAGGGCGGCCCACGGCGCTACGACCAGAAGGTCAAGACGGCCTACGGAACGGCGACCCTCGACGGCAGGTTCGGCCTTCTCGCCCACGACTGGTACTGGGACGTGAACGGCATCTGGGGCCGCAACAAGGCGGACCAGGTGATGCACGGCAACTTCAATGCCGCCAAGCTCGCCCAGGCCCTCGGGCCGGTGGCGGACTGCACCGGCGCTTGCGTTCCGTTCAACATTTTCGGAGGCGAAGGGTCGATCACCCAGCAGATGCTGGATTTCGTCGGCTTCGACCAGCACGACAGCAGCGAGCAGAAGCTCTGGGGCGTCAGCGCCAACGCTTCAGGCGGGCTTGTCGATCTTCCGGGCGGAGCGCTCAGCCTCGCGATCGGAGCCGAGCACCGCGATCTCAAGGGACGGTTCGATCCTGACCCGGTCGTTGCGGCGGGACTTGGCTCGGACATTCCGGCACTCCCCACCAAGGGCGGCTACAATGTCGACGAACTCTATGCCGAGCTCAATGCCCCGATCCTTGCCAACGTCCCCGGGGCGCAGCTGCTCGAAGCCGACGGCGCGGTTCGATATTCTCACTACGACACGAGCACCGGCAACACCTTCTCGCACACCACCTTCAAGGGAAGCCTCAACTGGAAGCCGATTGCCGACTTGAGGCTTCGGGGCGGTTATTCCCAGGGCTTCCGTGCGCCCAGTATCGGCGAATTGTTCGGAACTCCCTCGCGCTTCGACCAGGAAGTCCACGATCCCTGCTCGGCCGACCAGAACCCGACCGGGACGGTGCTCGCGAACTGCATCAAGCACGGCGTTCCGCCTGGAATGCAGCAGATCAACGTCCAGCTCCCGGTGATCACCGGCGGCAACCAGAACCTCGAGCCCGAGACTTCGAAGGGGTGGAACGTCGGGGCGGTGCTCAGCCCCTCGTTCTTCCCGCGCTTCTCGATCGAGGCGAATTATTACAACATCAAGGTGAAAGGGGCGATCCAGGCGATCAACGCCAACACCACGCTCCAGCAGTGCGAGTTCAACGATGATCCGCTCGCCTGCGCCAACATCACGCGTTCAGCGAGCGGTCAGATCACGCAGATCCGCGGCCTCTTGCAGAACATCGCGGGCATCGAGACCGACGGGCTGGACCTCAACCTCAGCTACCATACGGCGCCGTCGTCCTGGGGAACGTTCAACTTCACCTTGAACAATGCCTTCCTCTTCAAGTTCGACGAGATCACTCCGACCGCGACCGGCACCGCCACGGCCAAGCGGGCGGGGACGGAGCGGGGCAGTCCGGACCAGGCCTATCCCAAGCACAAGGCGATCGGGGTCATCGACTGGAACTACGACATGTTCGGCGCGACCCTCACCGGGCGCTACATCAAGCATGTCGTCGAATCGCAGAACGGCAACGACCTCAACAGCCGGTTCTACATCGACACCCAGCTTCGCTTTAACCCGCACTGGTTCAACGACGGGCTCGGTTTTGCGATTGGCGTCAACAACCTCCTCGACAAGGACCCGCCTGGGTGCATCAGCTGTGGTCTGAACAACATGGACCCGACGACCTACGATATCCCGGGGCGCTATTATTACGCGAGGGCGAGCCTGAAGCTCCCTTAAGCTTCGTAACAGCACCGGTATCGAGCCTGGGCCCCGGCGGGAGATCGCCGGGGCCCACTTCTATCCGCCCGCGCTTGAACCTTTCGCGGTTCGCGCCGATGTAGGCGGCACCTAGCAAAAGAGGATCCATTTCCAGTGATCGACCATCAGGACATCGTTTCGCAGCTCGTCCCAATCGTTATCGAGCAGTCAAACCGGGGTGAGCGCAGCTTCGACATCTATTCACGGCTGCTGCGCGAGAGGATCGTCTTCATCACCGGGCCGATCGAGGATCATATGGCGAGCCTCGTGACCGCGCAGCTTCTGTTTCTCGAGTCCGAGAATCCGAAGAAGGACATCTTCATGTACATCAACTCGCCGGGCGGGGTCGTGACGGCCGGCCTCGCGATCCACGACACCATGCAGTACATCCGGCCCAAGATCAGCACGGTCTGCATCGGCCAGGCGGCCTCGATGGGCAGCTTCCTGCTCGCGGCCGGCGAACCTGGAATGAGGGTCGCGCTCACCAACAGCCGGATCATGGTCCATCAGCCTTCGGGCGGCGCCCAGGGCATGGCGGCGGACATCGAGATCCAGGCGCGCGAGATCCTGCGCATGCGCCAGCGGCTCAACGAGCTTTACGCCAAGTACACCGGCCAGCCGCTCGAGGAGATCGAGAAGGCGATGGACCGCGACAAGTTCCTCGAGGCGGACGAGGCCAAAGCCTTCGGCCTCATCGACGAAGTGTTCGACACGCGCCCTGAGCCGGGCGAAGATGCCGGCACGGGCGCAGGGGACGTCACGCCCGCATAGGGCTGCTTTGGGAGGGGGCAATCGAAAGGGTCAAGGCGCTCATCGCAGCGATGCTGTTCGCCGCCGCTCCAGCGGCGGCGGCGAATGTCGACGTCCATGCCGGACGGCTGATCGATCCCGCGACGTCGAGGGTCCTTACCGATCAAAGGGTACGGATCGCCGATGGCAAGATCACGGCGGTGATGCCCTGGCGAGAGTCTGACGGTCCGGCGACGATCGACTGGTCGGCGCTGACGGTTCTTCCGGGACTCATCGACCTTCACACGCATCTCGCCGATGGAGCGATCGACTCCGACGGAAGCGACCCCGCGGAGCCGCTCAAGCACAGCGAGGCCGACACCATATTGAAGGGCGCTGCCGCAGCCCGGATCGAGCTTCGAAGCGGGTTTACGACCGTTCGCGACGTCGGCGTCTATCGCGGACTTACCGACGTGGCGCTAAGGGACGCGATCAATGCCGGCGAGGTCGAAGGACCCCGGATGTTCGTTTCGGGCGGATATATCACCGTCCCCGGCGGCGGCGGGGAGATCAACGCTCTTGCTCCCGACGTTCCAGTGCCCGAGGCGTTTCGACTGGGCGAGGTCCGCAATCCCGCCGAAGCGCGGGACCGCGCCCGCTATTTTCTCGATCACGGCGCCGACTTCATCAAGCTGATCGCGACCGGGGCAGTGCTCGCGATCGGTGGGATTCCCGGCGCCCTCGAACTCAGCCCCGAGGAAATGAAGGCCGCCTGCGACGAAGCGAAGCAGCACGGTTCCTATTGCATCGCGCACGCCCACGGCGCCGAAGGGATCAAGGCCGCGATTCGAGCGGGCGCCCGGACGATCGAGCACGCGAGCTATCTCGATTCAGAAGGGATCGAGCTCGCCAAGAAATATGGCGTCTGGCTCGACATGGACATCTATAACGGCGACTGGATCAACGACGTTGGAGTGAAGCAGGGCTGGCCTGCCGAATATCTCCGCAAGAATCTCGAGACGACCGACGTCCAGAGGCGGGGATTCGCCGCCGCCGTAAAGGCGGGGGCAAAGATGACCTTCGGCACCGATGCCGGGGTTTACATGTACGGTCTCGGGGCGCGCCAGTTCGCCTATATGGTCCGCTATGGGATGACGCCGATGCAGGCGATCCAGTCGGCGACGAGCGAAGCGGCAAGGGCGCTCGGCAAGGAGGGTGAGGTCGGATCCCTGTCGCCTGGAGCCTATGGCGACCTCGTCGCCGTATCAGGCGATCCCTTGAGCGACATAAGTGCGCTCGAGCATGTCGAGGCAGTGATCAAGGGCGGCGCGCTCATTCGCTAGGAACGGCGAGCACGTCGCTGACTGCAAATGTTCGCCTCTTGTTCTCATGGAACAAATCAGATACGACTGCTCCCCAGAGGGCGGCCTCGCCGCCGATGATTGGTCTTGAATGGAGGCAGGGGACATGGCAGCGCAGTTGAAGGTCATCGGTAGCGGATTGGAAGTGTCGGGAATGGATCGTCAGAAGGCCCTCGAGGCGGCGCTCGCGCAGATCGACCGGGCGTTCGGCAAGGGCTCGGCGATGAAGCTGGGAAGCCGCGAGAAGATCGAGATCGAGACGATTTCGACGGGATCGCTTGGCCTCGATATCGCGCTTGGCGTCGGCGGCCTGCCGCGCGGCCGGATCATCGAGATCTACGGCCCCGAGAGCTCCGGCAAGACCACGCTCGCGCTTCACGCGATCGCCGAGGCCCAGAAGAATGGCGGGACTGCAGCCTTCGTCGACGCCGAGCATGCGCTCGACCCCGTTTATGCGAAGAAGCTTGGTGTCGACATCGACGAACTGATCGTCTCCCAGCCCGATACCGGCGAGCAGGCGCTCGAAATCGTCGACACGCTCGTTCGATCGAATGCGATCGACGTGCTGGTCGTGGATTCGGTTGCTGCGCTCGTCCCGAGGGCCGAGATCGAAGGCGAGATGGGCGACAGCCATGTCGGCCTCCAGGCGCGCCTGATGAGCCAGGCGCTTCGAAAGCTCACCGGTTCGATCAGCCGTTCGCGCTGCACCGTCATCTTCATCAACCAGGTGCGCATGAAGATCGGCGTGATGTACGGAAATCCCGAGACGACGACCGGCGGAAACGCTCTCAAATTCTACGCGTCGGTCCGCCTCGACATCCGTCGAACCGGGCAGATCAAGGACCGCGACGAGATCGTCGGCAATGCGACCCGGGTGAAGGTCGTGAAGAACAAGGTCGCGCCGCCTTTCAAGCAGGTCGAGTTCGACATCATGTATGGCGAGGGCGTCTCGAAGGTTGGCGAGATCCTCGATCTCGGGGTGAAGGCCGGCCTTATTGAAAAGTCGGGCGCGTGGTTCAGCTATGATTCGGTGCGCATCGGCCAGGGCCGGGAAAATGCAAAAGCCTATCTGAAAGAGAACCCGGACGTCGCGCAGCGGATTGAGAACGCGATCCGCGGCCGAACCGAAGAGGTCGGCGAAGCGCTGATGGTTGGTGCGGGTCCCGATGACGACGGGGACATGTCGGCCGAATGATCCCTGGAATAAGGGCCTAAGCGACTTCCTCCGGAACGGGGGGAAGAAGGTCCGCGTGGGTGCTTCCGATCCGGGCGAACAGGCGCCTCGGTTCAGTGATCACGATCACAAGGAAGCCCCCCGCGGCGCACGAAGCCGTCCCGATCACGAAGGGGACCGGGGTGCCATCGAACTGCTGGCCGATAAGGAAGCCAATCACTGCAGCCCCGATCGTTCCTGTCATGCCCTGGACCGACGAAGCAGTCCCGGCGATCGGCGCCATATGCTCCATCGCGAGCGTTCCAAGGTTCGACGAGGTGAAGGCGAAGCTCGCCATCGTCAGTCCCTGAAGAACGATAAAGAGGGCGAGACTCTCCGCGCCGGCAAGGACGATCGCCGCATGGATGGCGGTGATGATCATGAAAAGGAGCGCCCCCGTGTGCCCGACCCGGCGAAGGCCGAAACGCCCGACCACCTTCGAATTCAACCATGAAGCGACCGCCATCGGGGCAGCGATCGAGGCGAAGACGAGGCCGATGAAGCGGCCCTCGTGGAAAGCATCGAACACGATCTGCTGGATCGAGGAAATATAGGCGACGAGTGCTGAGAAGCTGACCGTCATCGCCAGCGTGTAGCCCCGCGACTGTGGCTCGCGGATCGTTTCGAGGATCGCGCTTCCCATCGCCCGCCAGTTCAGCGAACGGCGGTAATCGGGATGGAGGGTTTCAGGAAGGCGGATCCACGGCCAGACGACCATCGCCGCGGCATAAGCGGCAAGGACGATGAAGATCGCCCGCCACGGTGCGAATAGGAGAATGAGCTGCCCGATATTGGGGGCAAGAACGGGTACGAGCATGAAGGTCATGAAAACGAGGCTCATGACCCGAGCCATGGCCTCGGCTTCGAACAGGTCGCGCACCATCGCGACGACGAGGACCCGCGACGCGGCCGCCGAGGCGCCCATGAGGACTCGTCCCGCGATCAGAATCGGAAAGGTCGGAGCCAAGGCGCAGAGCAGCGCGAAAAGACCGTAAAGTCCGACGCCCGCGGCCATGATCGGCTTTCTTCCGAACCGGTCGGCGAGGGGGCCCCAAAGGAGCTGCGTCGACGCAAATCCCACGAAATAGGCAATGACGACGAGCTGGCGGTCGTTCTCTCGAGCAACGTGAAGAGTGTCGCCGATCTGCGGCAGCGCCGGGACCATCGCGTCGATCGCGAAGGCGTTCAGGGCCATGAGGCCCGCGAGCATCGCGGTCATCTCGCGCGTCCCGGGGCGCTTCACTCCGTCCTTGAATGCTGAGTCGAACATGGCGAGCGCGCCTGCTGGCCGATTGGCCGGAGGCGTGCAACATAGGTTCGACACGAACGAGGGGGAGAGATGATTCACCGTCGCAGCTTCCTGGTCGGCGCCGCAGCCCTTGGCGCCGCAATGACGCTTCCGCCCGGAAGGCTCCTCGCCGAGGCCAGGGAGGCGCTGAAGCCCGTCCCGCTGCCGCCGCCGATTTCGCAGGCCGAGCGCCTCGAGAGAATCGCCAAGGCCCGACAGCTGATGCAGCAGAACGGGATTGGCGCGGTGATCGTCGAATCGGGCTCGAGCCTCGATTACCTGACCGGGGTCCAGTGGCATCGGTCCGAGCGGCTGACGGCGGCCGTGATCCCGGCGTCGGGCGATCCGATCATCGTCACTCCTTTCTTCGAACGCCCGTCGGTTGCGGAAAGCCTTGCGGTTCCTGCGGAGATCCGGACCTGGAACGAGGACCAGGATCCGCTGAAGCTCGTCGCCGACTTCTTGAAAGAACGCTCGGTCGCGCAAGAGCCGGTCGCGTTCGAAGAGACCGATCGCTATTTCATCCTCGACCGGCTGCAGCAGCAGCTTCCGGAGCTCAAGGCGACAAGCGCCAATGCTGTCGTGCGCTCGCTAAGGCTCATCAAGTCACCCGCCGAGCTCGCCCTCATGCAGACGGCCAATGACATCACGTCGAGGGCGATGAAGCACGCCGGCGAGAGTGCGCGCCTCGGAATGACGCCCGCGGATTATGGTGCGGCGATCGACGCCGCAACCTCGGCGCTCGGCGGAAACCCCGAATTCTCGCTGGTCCTCATCGACGAGGCGGCCGCCCTGCCACACGGATCGAGCAAGCCCCAGGTCACCAAGCGCGGAAGCACGGTCCTGTTCGACTGTGGCTGCACCGTCCATGGCTACCAGTCCGATATCTCGCGTACTTTCGTCTTTGGCGCCGATCCAACGCCTGAGCAGCGCAAGGTCTGGGACCAGGTGCGCGAGGGCCAGCAGATCGCGATCCGGGCGGCCAGGCTCGGCGCTCCGGCAGGGAGCGTCGATGACGCCGTTCGTGCGGCTTATGAGAGCTGGGGCTATGGGCCGGGCTACAAGCTTCCCGGCCTCTCTCACCGAACCGGGCACGGCATTGGGCTGGATGGGCATGAGCCAGCCTACCTCGTCCATGGCGACATGACCCCGCTTGCCCCTGGCATGTGCTTTTCCGATGAACCGGGGATCTATATCCCGGGCAAGTTCGGAATCCGCCTCGAGGATTGCTGGCACATGACCAAATCCGGCCCCGAATTCTTCAGCATTCCCCCGAAAAGCATCGACCTGCCGTTCGGCTGACCGGCTTAGAAATGGTCGTGGATGGGGCGGCTATGCTCGACGTGGGCAGGGGCGTGCTTCGGCTCAATCTCGGGAGACCGCTCGGGATTTAGAGTTCCTTCCCAGCGCGCAACGACCGTCGCCGCGACGGCGTTGCCGACGACGTTCGTTCCCGATCGTCCCATGTCGAGGAAATGGTCGACGGCGAGGATCAGGAGCAGCCCCGACTCCGGAATGCCGAACATCGGCATGATCGCCGCGATCACGACGAGGCTTGCGCGCGGAACCCCGGCCATCCCCTTTGACGTGACCATCAGCACCAGCAGCATCGTGATTTCCTGCCCGAGGCTGAGGTGGATCCCATAGGCCTGCGCGATGAAGATCGTCGCGAAGGTCATGTACATCATCGAGCCGTCGAGATTGAACGAATAGCCGAGCGGAAGGACGAAGCTCGCGATCCGCGGCGGGACTCCGAAACGGTCGAGAGCCTCCAGCGTGCGCGGATAGGCAGCTTCCGACGATGCGGTCGAGAAGGCGAGCACGACCGGGTCCCGGATGTAACGCACGAGGTGGCGCGTCCTCGGGCCGACGATGATGAAGCAGACGCCGATCAGGAGCGACCAGAGGATCAGCAATCCAAGATAGAAGCTCCCGACGAACATCCCGAGGGTGGCGATGATCTGGGGACCGCGTTCGGCAAGCGCGCTCGCGACGGCGGTGAAGACCGCAAGGGGAGCAAAGCGCATCACATAGTCGGTCACCTGGAGCATGACCCTGACCAGCGCCTCGACCCCGCGGACGATCGGCTTTCCCTTTTCGCCGACTGCGGTGAGGGCGATTCCGAAGAAGAGCGAGAAGATGACGATGGGGAGGATCTCGTTGGTGCTCATCGCCTCGACGATCGAAGCCGGCACGAGGTGCGTGACGAAATCCTTGAGGTTGAAACTGGCCGTTTCGACGACGCTCCCTGCCGCCGCGGGCGGGATGGCGAGGTTGAGACCGACGCCCGGGTGAAGCGCGGTCACGAGCACGAGCCCGAGTGTCAGCGAAACGAGGCTGGCAAGGATGAACCAGGCGAGCGATCGGATCCCGACCCTGCCAAGAGCCGCAACGTCTCCCATGTGCGCGATTCCCGCGACGAGGGTCGAGAAGACGAGCGGAGCGATGATCATCTTGATCAAGCGCAGGAAGAGCGCGGTGACGATGCTGAGATAGTCGGCGATCGACTTCAGGCGCTCGGCCGACGCAGGGCTTCCATCGTCGATCCAAAAGTTGATCGCCCACCCGGCGATGATCCCGAGGACCAGCGCAATGAGGATGAACCTCGTCAGCTTCTTCGCCATTCGTCTCCCTTTCGGATGGCGACCCAAGCCGCCCCTCGAAGCGCCGTCAAGCTTCACAGTCGCTTGGACCTTCGGCTAGGGCGGTTCTATGGCGGCGGACGGCGATAGCAGCAGCGATGTGCTGACCTTCGGGAAAGCGATCCTTCACGATGAGGCGCGGGCGCTCGACGCGCTCGCCGACAGCCTTGACGGGCCGTTCGAGAAGGCGGTGCAGCTGATCCTCGATTGTCCTGGAAAGCTCATCATCGGAGGGCTCGGGAAATCGGGTCACGTGGGCCGCAAGATCGCCGCGACCTTCGCTTCCACAGGGACCACCGCAACGTTCCTCCATCTCGCCGAGGCGATCCACGGCGATCTTGGAATGGCGAGCAAGGGCGATGTCGCGATCCTGATCTCGCAAAGCGGCGAGACGGCCGAGCTCGAGCCGGTGATCGACCACCTTCAGCACGTCGAGATTCCACTCATCGCCGTCACCGGCAATCCCGGCTCGATGCTCGCCAATGCGGCGGCAGCGGCGCTTATCCTCCCCCACTGGCCCGAGGTCGGCCCCGAATCGGTTGCACCCACCACCTCGACCACCATGGCGCTCGCGCTTGGTGATGCACTTGCCATGACCGTGATGCGGCAAAAGGGATTCACTCGGGCGGATTTCGGGAGGCTACACCCGGGCGGCGCGCTCGGAGCGCGCCTGAAGCCCGTGAAAAGGCTGATGCATTCGGGCGATGCACTTCCGGTCACTCGCGCGGATTCCTCGATGCACGACACGATCGTCGAAATGTCGGCGAAGCGTCTCGGGATCATCGGGGTCGTGGATGAGGGCGGCTATCTCGTCGGGGCCATCACCGACGGCGACCTCAGGCGGCATATCGAGGAGGGTCTCGATCATTCGGCGGCCGAATTCATGACCCGCGATCCCAAGACGATCGAAGCGGACGCTCTCATCGACGACGCCCTGAGCCTGTTCGAAGAGCACAAGATCACCGCCCTGTTCGTGGTCGAGGACCATGCCGGCCGCAAGAAGCCGGTCGGAGTTCTCCATATCCACGATTGCCCTTCGCCAAGATGAGTTTCCGAACACCATGAACACGGTCATCCTCATCCCGGCCCGCCACGCCTCGACCCGCTATCCGGGAAAGCCGCTGGTCGGGCTGAAAGGCGCGACCGGAATCGCCAAGCCGCTGATCCAGCGCAGTGTCGAGGCGGCGCGGCGCGTTCGCGGGGTTTCGGGGGTATTCGTCGTCACCGACGACGAGCGGATCGCCGAGGCGTGCGTCCCCTCGAGGGTCGGAGTGATCATGACCTCGAGCGAATGCCGCAACGGGACGGAGCGGTGCGCCGAAGCGCTCAAAGAGCTCCACGAGCCCGACCTCGTCATCAACTTCCAGGGGGATGCGCTCCTTACTCCACCAGGGTTCGTCGAGGCGCTGATCGCGCGGATGGAGCAGGACCGTGATGCGCTCGTCGCAACTCCGGCCATGCGCCTCAGGAGCGAAGAAGTCCGCTCGCTCCAGGCCGAAGAAGCAAAGGGCCGCGTCGGTGGAACCACGGTCGTCACGAACGAGCTCGGCCACGCGCTCTATTTCTCCAAGCGGATCATCCCGCACCTCCCCGCTGGTGCGCTCGATCATGAGCTCTCGCCGGTCCGGCTTCACGTCGGGGTTTACGCCTATCGGCCAGAGGCGCTCGAGCGCTACTCGGCGACGCCGGTGAGCGAGCTCGAAACCCTCGAGGGGCTGGAGCAGCTCCGGTTCCTCACCTCAGGTGTTCCGGTCGCCGTCGTCGACGTCGAAACGCCGCCTTTCGCACTTCGTGAACTCAACAATCCCGAGGACGTGTCGGCGATCGAGGATGCGCTTGCGGAGGCGGGGCTGGAGTGAGCTTTTTCGACACTCTCGACCCCAGATACCGGCTGATCCTCTGCGATGTCTGGGGAGTCGTTCACGATGGCGTGAACCTCTATCCGGGAGCGAAAGAGCGCCTCGCGCAATGGCGCAGCGAAGGCCGCTGCGTAATCCTTCTCACCAACGCTCCGCGGACGCAGGATGCAGTGGAGCAGCAGCTCTCCTCGATCGGCCTTCCACGCGAGTGCTGGGACGCGATCGCGACGAGCGGCGAGGCGGGGATCGAGGCCCTGAACGCAGTCGATGGTCCTGTCGGTTTCATCGGCACCGCGGGCGATCGCAGGGTCCTCGAGGGACGAGGGGTTCGGATAGCCGACGACGACAGCTTCAGGGAGCTTGCCTGCACCGGCATCCGCGAGGGGGAGCCGGACCCCCGCCAGTATGAACCGGAGCTCGAGAAGCTGGTTGTGCGCGATGTCCACATGCACTGCCTCAACCCGGATCGGGTCGTCGTCCGCGGCGGCGCGACCGAGGCCTGCGCCGGGGCGATTGCCGAAATCTACCAGATGATGGGCGGGCGCGTGACCTGGTACGGCAAGCCGTTCCCGGCGATTTACGAACATGCCCTTCACCGGGCAGGAAATCCGCCAAGGGACGAGGTCCTCGCCATAGGCGATGGGCTCCAGACGGACGTTCTTGGAGCGGCCCGAATGGGTTTCGACGTGGTCTTCGTCGCGGGCGGGATCCACCGCGGCGAGCCCTTCCCGGAGGATTTCGCACTCCAAAACGGCCTTGACGGCTTCGAGCCGGTGGCGGTTGTCGACGGGCTCACCTAGATAGCGCTCCATGAACCTTTGCGGACATGAGGTCGGGATTGACCGGCCGATCTTCCTCATCGCCGGGCCTTGCGTCGTCGAAAGCGAGGAATTGCAGCTTCGGACCGCCGAACGGCTCAAGGAGATCACCGCGAGGCTCGGCATCTTCTTCATCTTCAAGTCGAGCTTCGACAAGGCGAACCGCTCGTCGGACAAGAGCTATCGGGGACCGGGAATGGAGGAGGGCCTGCGCATCCTCGAGAAGGTCCGGAGCGAGCTCGACGTTCCGGTCCTTACGGACGTTCACGACATTCCCCAGATCAAGCCGGTCGCCGAAGTGGTCGACGTTCTTCAGACCCCCGCCTTCCTCGCCCGACAGACCGATTTCATCCATGCCGTTGCCGCCTCGGGCAAGCCCGTCAACGTCAAGAAGGCGCAGTTCATGGCGCCGCACGACATGAAGAATGTCGTCGACAAGGCGCGCAACGCCGCGCAGGCCGCGGGAATCAACGCCGAAACGATCATGGTGTGCGAGCGCGGCGCCTCCTTCGGCTACAACAATCTCGTGAGCGACATGCGCTCCCTTTCGATCATGCGCGAGACGGGCTGCCCCGTCGTCTTCGACGCGACCCACAGCGTCCAGCTTCCGGGCGGGCAGGGGACCAGTTCCGGGGGCCAGCGGGAATTTGTTCCGGTGCTTGCAAGAGCAGCGGTTGCGAGCGGAGTCTCGGGTCTCTTCATGGAAACCCACCCCGATCCGGCGAACGCCAAGTCGGATGGCCCGAACGCCTGGCCCTTGGACCGGATGGAGAGCCTTCTTTCGACGCTCGTTGGGATCGACCGCCTCGTCAAGGACCAGGGATTCGAGGAAGCCTCCCTCTAGCCCCGATGCGGGGGCCCAGGAAACCTTGCCCTAGTCCGCGTCCTCCCTGTGGAAGAGAGCGTTCATGACCTGCCGCGCGGTATCCCTGATGACGTGGCCGGAATCCTCGTCCTTCGCCATCGAGAACATGAACTTTTTTGCTTCCTTGAAGCTGATGTGCGGAGGCAGCGGCGCGATCTCCGGGTCGGTCTTCACTTCGAGAACGACCGGCCGGTCGGCC
>DASZYL010000122.1:0-6887 GCA_035545385.1 Sphingomicrobium sp.
TCCGATACTGGCTCGCGTTCTTAGCCGCGCTCGCCACTCCGGATCGGCGCCGAATAGGTCGGAGCCGGGGCGGGTGCCGGAGCAGCAGCCGGGCCACCGGCATAATACTGCCCGTTATAAACGTATCCGTCCACCACGCCGTCATTGTTCCGGTCGGCCCAGATCGCGCCGGCGAGACCGCCGACCGCAGCGCCGATCACGGCGCCTGCCGGGACGCTGACGCCCGGAAGGACCGCTCCGGCGACCGCGCCGACCGCCGCTCCGCCGAGGGCTCCGGTGACGACCGCGTGCGTGGTCGGATCATAGCCTGCCGGCGGGCCGGAATAATATTGGCCGTTATAGACATAGCCGTCGACATAGCCGTCATTGTTGTTGTCGGCCCAGACCGCGCCAGCGAGACCGCCGATCGCAGCGCCGACCGCGGCGCCGGTGATCGTGCTGATGCCCGGAGCAACCGCGCCGATGGCCGCGCCGCCAGCCGCGCCGACCGCCGCGCCCGTCGCGATATCCGCATTGGTCTGCGGATTCGAGGTGCACGCGCCGAGGGCGACAGTACTTGCAAGCGCCAGGCCCAAAATGGATTTACGCATCGCTCTTTCTCCCGTTGTGTTGAGCTGCCTTAACATGCTCCGGACGCAGCAAGACGACCGCACCGCGGCGCATGTTACAAGCGCAGGAACGACGATTGCGGCTCATCGTTCCGCAACCGCGACAAAGACCGGCTAGAAGGATTGTTTCGTTCCTGCAACGGGATAAGCTAAGATGTTGTATTGATTATGGAAAGATGAACTCAAATGAAAGCCACCATCTACCACAATCCGATGTGCGGAACCTCCCGAAAGACGCTTGAGATCCTGCGCGACTCCGGTTGCGACGTGTGGATCCAGGAATATCTGAAGTCGCCGCCCTCGCGCGACGAGCTGAAGCGGCTCTACGAGCGCGCGGGAATTCGCCCGCGCGACGGCCTTCGGAGCAAGGAGCCGCTGGCACAGGAGCTTGGCCTCACGAGGGCCGACGTCACCGACGACGAGGTGCTCGACGCCATGACCTTGCACCCGATCCTGATCGAGCGGCCGCTCGTCGAGACCTCAAAGGGGGTTCGCCTCTGCCGGCCGCAGGACAAGGTGCGGGAGATTATCTAGTTTCTGGTCCATGAGTCGGCTCGACCCTCGCCTCCTCCTTCAGGGCTATGCCACGGGCATCTTCCCGATGGCCGACAGCCGCGATGCCGACGAGCTGTTCTGGGTCGAGCCGCGCAACCGGGCGATCATCCCGCTCGAGCGGTTCCACCTGTCGCGCTCGCTCCGGCGAACGCTCCGTTCCGGCAAGTTCGTCGTCACCCACGACCAGGATTTTAAAGGAGTGATCGCGGCCTGCGCCGAACGCGAGGAAACCTGGATCAACGCCGAGCTCGAGGAGGCAATGATCGCGCTACAGCGCTCGGGCCATGCCCATTCGATCGAGGTCCTCGAGGAGGGCGAGCTGGTCGGCGGCCTCTACGGAGTGAAGCTCGGCCGAGCCTTCTTCGGGGAAAGCATGTTCAGCCGGCGAACCGACGCGTCCAAGGTCGCCCTGGCGTGGCTGGTCGCCCGCCTCAGGGTCGGGAACTTCACCCTTCTCGACTGCCAGTTCATGACCGAGCATCTCGCATCGCTCGGAGCGATCAGCATCCCGCGCGACACTTATGTCGCGTTGCTCTCCGCGGCGCTCGGCGCGGGCGCCGCTGCAGGGGGCGCTTCGGCGGAGTTCGCTGCCGGGGTCGATCCGCCGCCCGAGGCACCGCCGGATTTCACCGCGCTCGACAGATTGCTCGAGGACGCCGGCGCCTTGGGCGCCGCGGGTCCCGCCGGGTATGTCATCGCGCAGCTCTTGGGCCAGACGTCGTAGACCGGGTTCTCGACGACATTGAGCGAGGGCGATTCCTTGTAGAGCCACCCTGAGAAGATCCGGCCCCACTTCTTGTCGGGCCGCTGCATGTCGACCTGAACGAAGGCGCCGGTCAGCTTTTCCTCTTCCCACGGCGCGGTCGTCTCACAGGCGCGCAGCCGAACGATGACGTCCTTCCACCTTGCCGACTGGCCGGGCTTCAATGTCACGTTCTGGACGATGCCGTTGCGCTTGTTGAGGATCCCGAGAACGGCGACGCGCTGGGCCATCGGCGTAACTCCGCCCTGCCCCGCAGCGGTCGCCGGGACCTTGTTGGTGACGCTCGCCGCCGAATTCTGCTGTTGCTGCGCGCCGCGTCCGCACGCGGCCAGCGCCAGGACAACCAGCAGCGGTGCGGCAAGCCTTCTCACGCTTATTCGGGAATCCACGGTTCGTAATCGCCCGTTGAAGCGGGCCTGATCCTGCCGCTTCCGAGCGCTCCGTCCGGACGAAAGGCTTCCATGGTTCCGGTGAGATTGCCGCTCGGCTTGCGCTGGAACTTGCGAACCGGGGGAAGCGCCTTTTCGGGCAGCTCGTCGATCGTTCCCCTCAGCCACAGCTGCCAGTCGGGGGGGACCCTGCTGCCATCATTGCTGCCGTTGTAGATCACCCAGCGCCGCTCGGGGTGCTTCTTGTCCTGGTAATAGACGTTGCCGGCCTCGTCGCGCCCGACCTCGTTTCCGAAGCGGCGAGTGAAGAGCGCCGTTCCGACCGTCGCGCCGTTCCACCAGGTGAATGTCTTGGACCAGAAACCCATGGGTGCGTGCCTGTGCCGTGTTGGCGCACGGAGCGCAAGCTCAGCGCGCCCATTCCGCCTTGTCGCCCTCGCGAATGCCGAGCTCCGATGCCCGCCCGCCACGGATTTCGAGAACCGCCGCGACGGGTTCGCCCGCCGGGACCGACGTCAAATCGAGGGGCTTCGCAGTCACGATTCGGGCGATCGTTCCGTCTGCACGGATGAAGATCATGTCGAGCGGGATGAGGGTGTTCTTCATCCAGAAGGCGACGTTCTGCGGCGGGTCATAGGGGAAGATCATTCCCTGGTCGGGACCGAGCGAGCGATGGAACATGAGCCCCTGTTCCTGCTCCTCGGCTGTTGCCGCTACCTGCACCGTGAAATGATGCTCGCCGGTCTTGGAGCGGATGGTCAGCGGCACTTTCCGAAGCCCGGTCTGCGGAGTTCCCTGTTCAGCCGAGGCATTCTGCGCTGGAGCCTGCGGGCTGCATGCCGCGAAGGCAATGAAAGCGGCCGCTAGTCCAAGGATCCGAATTCGCGAAGCTCGACCGCGGTCAGGCCCTTGCCGCTCGGCGCGATGCGCGCCTCCAGCTTCTGGCCCGGCTGGAGCTCGGGAAGATGCGCGCTGCGCACCGTCTCCATGTGGACGAAAACGTCCTCGCCGCCCAGTTCCTCCGGGCGCTTGACGAAGCCGTACCCACGAACTCGGTTGAACCATTTGACCTCCACCGGCTCGAACTCGCCGGCGGCTTCCGAAAGCGCCTTGCGGTCCGACCGTTCGGAGGCAGGAATGGACGAGCGCGACTGCTGGGGCAAGGCCGAGCTGAGGTCGATCGAAAGGATCTTCTTCGCCTGGAGGCCGCGTTCGAGCCGCACTGGAACGCACTCGATCACCGCGCCTTCAGGAACGCTCCGACGGCCGTGCTCCCTCAGCACGCTGAAGTGCAGGAGGATATCGCCTTCGATGGCATCGCTGACGAGGAAACCGAATCCGCGCGTCGCGTCGAACCATTTTACACGTCCCGTGACCGCCGGCAGTTCGGCCTCCGGGGGATCGTTCTTCAACTCCACGATGGGCCGTACCTCTCCCTCGGCCAGACTAACGGACGCGCTTACCATGGGGGTCTCATTAACATCACTGCCTGTGTCGGGAAACCGACTTTCGCTAAGGGTTACCTTTGGTTAAGGGGTCATTTCGCAAATCGCTCACAAAGCTCGTTCATATCCACTTCAACGCCTGTCGGCATATCCGCAATTACCCGGGCGAGCTCGAACGAATGGCCCGCGCGAACCATCGCGGCGATCGCCTTTTCGCGCTGCTTCGGATCGGCGTTGCCGCTCGCAAACGGGCCGATCCTTCGTCTCTTTGCGAATCGTATCGCGGCCTCCACCGCTTCGGCTGCGGCATGTTCGCGCGCAAGTCCCGAATCCGCGTCGCCGACCCCCGCGATCCTGAGCTTCTCCTCGAGCCTCCGCTTGCCGTAGCCGCGGCTGGCGAGCGAGCGCGACTTGGCGAGAGCGTAAGCCTCGTCATCGACGTAGCCGAGCTCGCTGAACTTCTCGGCCAGGCCCTCAGGGTCGGGCCTGCAGTCGCCCGACCAGCCCCGCTCGGAGAGCTTCCGCGCAAGATAGGCAATGAGCTTGGCGCGGGTGGTCGCGAAGCGGCTGACATAGCGAAGCGCGAGCTCCTCGAGCCGCCCTGAATCGAGCGGAACCGGGGCTCTTGGAGACCTCAAACGTGCCATCGCGCCGTTTTTGTGCCACAGTCGCCTCTCATCAGGAAACAAGCCGGCGGAGAGGCGCGGGCGCTAGGTTGAACAGCCAAGGAAGGGTCGGCGTGCTCGAACGCAACGCCTCTGTGAAGAACGAGCTCGCCCCGCCGGGCGCAACACCCACCGTCGATAGCCAGCCGAGACGCCTGGCCGATTTCAGGACGATCGGCGAGGCGCTCGACTATGCGGCGAAGGGCCGTCGCGGCCTCAATTTCCACGATGCCCGTGGAACGCTCTCGCAGGCCTATACCTATCGCGAGCTTCGCGAGGACGCGCTTCTCAACGCACGCCGCTTCGCCGCTCTTGGGATCGGCACCGGCGACCGGATTGCCATGGTTGCCGAGACCGGCCCTGAATTTGCCGCCTGCTTCTTCGGAGCGGTCTACGCCGGCGCCTGGCCGGTGCCGCTTCCGCTTCCGACCAGCTTTGGCGGACGCGAAGCCTATGTCGACCAGCTCGCAATCCAGCTCCAGAGCTGCGACCCGGCGCTTCTCCTCTACCCCGGTGAACTCGCCGACTTCGGAACCGCCGCCGCCGAGAAAGCCGGGGTGAAGTCGCGCAGCTGGGAGACGCTCGAAGGCATCGATGCGGCGCCCGCCGAGCTTGCGACCGCGCGCCCCGACGACATCGCCTATCTTCAATATTCGAGCGGCTCGACGAGATTTCCGCACGGCGTCGCCGTCACTCACAGGGCGCTCCTCGACAATCTTCGGGCGCACGGGCTCGGCCTCGAGATCGTGGACAGCGACCGATGCATCTCCTGGCTGCCCTGGTACCACGACATGGGGCTTGTCGGCTGCTTCCTTTCACCGATCGCGCTGCAGCTCTCGGTCGACTATCTGAAGACCGAGGATTTCGCGCGAAGGCCGCTTGCGTGGCTCGACATGATCACGCGCAATCCAGGAACGACGGTCAGCTACTCGCCGACCTTCGGCTACGACATCTGTTCGAGGCGGATGAGCTCGCAGACCCGGGCCGAGGAACGCTTCGACCTGTCGCGCTGGCGGATCGCCGGCAATGGTGCCGACATGATCCGGCCCGACGTCATGCAGTCCTTCGTCGATGGCTTTGCCGAGGCCGGTTTCAAGGCGGGCTCGTTCTGTCCGAGCTACGGCCTTGCCGAAGCCACGCTTGCGGTATCGCTCATGCCGCCTGGCGAAGGCATTCGCCTCGAGCTGGTCGAGGAGAACGAGCTTTCGGGAGGAGTCCCCGATGACGGCGACCGCCCGCGCCGGTACCGAGCCGTCGTGAACTGCGGAAGGCCGGTCACGGGCATGGAGATCGAGATCCGCGGGAACGATGGCGAGCCGCTCCCCGAGCGGGGAATCGGCCGGGTATTCGTTCGCGGCGCGAGCGTCATGCACAGCTATTTCCGCGACTTGGAATCGACCCGGGCGGTGCTGAGCGACGACGGTTGGCTCGACACCGGCGACATGGGCTACATGTCGAAGGGCTACATCTTCATCGTCGGCCGGGCCAAGGACATGATCATCATCAACGGCCGCAACCACTGGCCGCAGGATATCGAATGGGCGGTCGAGCAGCTTCCCGGATTCAAGTCGGGCGACATCGCGGCCTTTGCGATCACCGGCCCGAGCGGCGAGGAAACCCCCGCGGTCCTCGTCCATTGCCGGGTGTCCGATGCCAAGGAGCGCGGGCGCCTTCGTGACGAAATCCGGGAGAGGGTCCGGGCGATCACCGGGATCACCCCGGTCGTCGAGCTGGTTCCGCCGCGCACGCTCCCGCGAACGAGCTCGGGCAAGCTGTCGCGGACCAAGGCCCGGAACCTCTACCTTTCCGGTGAGATCCAGCCCTATGACATCGCGGCCTGAGGCCGCCCCCAAACCAACATAGGTTGGCAATTAAGCAGAAATTTAGAGGTGCCTGCCACTAGCCTCGCCGGGGGTGAATTTGTCATGCAGCGCATGCATGGTTGGGTAGGCCGGAAGGATCGCCATCCGGTGGCGATCGACGCTGTCGTCTCGTGGGACGACGGGCGAAGGGAGTCGGTCACGCTCAGCAACGTCTCGGACGATGGCTGCCGGATCGAATCCGACGTGGAATTTCGAATTGGCGAGCGGTTCGAGATCGACGTTCCGCGGCTGGGGCACATGAAGGCGCAGGTTCGCTGGGCGTTCGCGGGAAGCGCCGGGGCGAGGTTCCTCCTCGACGGCGAGGGCGAACAGCGCTGACCTTCTCCAGGAGCGGTGCTATGGCGCCGCACCATGCAGGTCTTCGGGAACGTTCTTGAGCTGATCGGCAATACGCCGCTCTTGAAACTGCGACACGCCTCCGAGGCGACCGGTTGCACCATCCTTGGCAAGTGCGAGTTCCTGAACCCTGGACAGTCGGTCAAGGACCGGGCGGCGCTCTACATCATCAAGGACGCGATGAGGCGGGGAGAGCTCAAGCCCGGCGGAGTGGTCGTCGACGGGACTGCGGGGAACACGGGG
>DASZYL010000123.1:0-4207 GCA_035545385.1 Sphingomicrobium sp.
TCAACGGCGACAACATCATGAGCCGGAGCGAAGCGACCGCCTGGTATGACGGGCCGACGCTGCTCGAGCATCTCGACCGGGTCCCGCTCGACCAGTCGACCGACGCCGACAAGCCGTTCCGGGTGCCGGTCCAGTGGGTTAACCGCCCGAACCAGCATTTCCGCGGCTTCTCGGGGCAGATCAGCTCGGGACGGGCGAAGCCCGGGGACGAGGTGCGCGTCCTTCCTTCCGGCCGAACCACCCGGATCGAGAGGATCACCACTCTTGACGGCGACCTCGACGAGGCCGTGGCCGGCCAGTCCGTCACCATAAGCTTCGCCGACGAGATCGACTGCTCGCGTGGCGACGTGATTTCGGCCGCTGGCGATCCGCCGGAGGCTGCCGACCAGTTCGAGGCGACGATCGTCTGGATGGCAGACGACGAGCTCCTTCCCGGCCGCGGCTATTGGCTGAAGCTCGGGACCCAGACCGTCACCGCGATGATCCAGGAGCCCAAGTACGAGATCAACGTCAACACGCTGGAGCATCTTGCGACCAAGACGCTCGCCCTCAACTCTATCGGTGTGGCCGAGCTCGCCACCGACCGGGAAATCGTGTTCGAGCCCTATGCGGTCGAAGGGTCGAGCCCCAACAAGGCGCTTGGCGGGTTCATCCTCATCGACAAGCTGACCAATGCGACGGTGGCATGCGGGATGCTGCACTTCGCCCTGAGGCGGGCACTCAATATCCACCGCCAGCACCTCGAGGTCAGCCGCGAGACTCATGCGCATCTCAAGGGGCAGAAGCCGGCGGTCCTGTGGTTCACCGGGCTGTCGGGCGCGGGCAAGTCGACCATCGCCAACCTCGTCGAGAAGAAGCTCGCCGCACGCGGGCGCCACACCTTCCTCCTCGACGGCGACAATATCCGCCATGGCCTCAACCGGGATCTCGGGTTCACCGAGGCCGACCGGATCGAGAACATCCGGCGCGTCGGCGAAGTGGCAAGGCTCATGGCGGATGCCGGTCTGATTGTCCTGACGGCGTTCATTTCCCCGTTCCGCGCCGAGCGGCACATGGTCCGCCGGATGGTGCCCGAGGGCGAGTTCTTCGAAATTTTCGTCGATACTCCCCTTGCCGAGGCGGAGAAGCGGGACGTGAAGGGTCTCTACGCCAAGGCGCGGGCCGGCGAGCTCAAGAACTTCACCGGCATCGACAGCCCGTACGAGCCTCCCGAACATGCCGAGATCCGGATCGATACGACCGAGCTCAGCGCTGACGAGGCGGCAGAGCTCATCGTCGAGAAGATCATCGCTCGGCGATGAGCTCGCCTCCAAACCTCGCCGATCCCGAGGAAAGGGCTGCCTACCGCCGTGAACTTAAGAGGGTCTACCGCGGCTGGAGGTTCCTCGGGCTGGCGATCGTCATCGCCGGGATCATATGGCTTCTGGTTCGCGGCGACGGGTTCGATTCGGTCTCGATCGGTTTGCTCGCGATCGGCTGGGCGATCCTCGCCGCGGTCGTCGTCATGCGAACACGCTATCACCAGCGGCGGATGCGCGGTGACTACCAGGTGTAAGCGAGCCCCGCCGCTGCAATCCACTGGCTCGCGCTTCCACGCTCGGAGACGATCGGCGAGCGTTTGAAATCGCCCGCGAGGCGCGAATACTGGCCCACTCCGAAGACCGAAAAGCCGCCGAGGAGATCGCCGGTGATCGACTGGTTCACGAGGAGGCTGGCTTTCAGGTCCTTGAGGCCGCCATCCGGGCTGAACTCCGGGATCGCTCCGCCGGTTCGAAGTACATCCTCCTCGGTGATCCCGAAATAATATCGTGCATAGCGGCTGCCCGCGAAGTCCGCCCCCCCGGCCAGGCTGACATAGGTCTTGCGCGACAGCGGCGTTGAGAAACTCACGTTCGGCGAGATGATCGTCGATTCATGAGCGTTCCCGATGTCGTGGAGGACATCCACGTGAAATGCGAGCGAATCATAGGGATCGACCACGCCTTTGAAGCTCACTCCGGCAAAGCCGCCGACCTCGATCGCGGTCTTCCGCCGGGGCAGGAGCTTCACGACGGGATCGTCGCTTCGGTGCCTCCCGTCGAAGCGAAGCCCCGCGATCGGGCCCGCGTCGATATTGAAGCTCCCGCGCTTGGGAATCACGTCGACATGGACGTTGGGACCATTGGTCGTCACCGAGACGCCGCCGATCTTCGCACGCAAGGCGCCCGCCGGAATGATCCGGTAGTCGTCGGATCCCTCGTAATCGGGAACGAGCGCAGGACCGACCCCGATCGTGACCATGTCCCGGTCCTGGAGCTGCTCGGGGCTCGGCATAGCTGCACGCTGCGCGAGCGCGGGCGATGCTGAAAGGCTGGCGGCGAGCGTGACGCAAGTGAATAAACGCATTCAAGAACCCCTATTTTCGCCGCATAACCATGCGCAGGGGAAATTGGTTGCGATGCCGGGAGAAACCCGGACCCGGGAGAGCGGTCCTAGTCGCCCGCTCCTGGCTCCGGAGTGAAATATTTGTCGTACTTGCCCTCTTCGCCCTTGTGCTCGTCGGCGTCCGCCGGACTGTCCTTCTTGCGGGTGATGTTCGGCCACTCGGATGAGAAGCTGGAATTGAGCTCGAGCCATTTCTCGAGGCCGCTCTCCGTATCGGGGAGGATTGCCTCGGCCGGGCATTCCGGCTCGCAGACGCCGCAGTCGATGCACTCGTTGGGATTGATGACCAGCATCACCTCGCCCTCGTAGAAGCAGTCGACCGGGCATACCTCGACGCAATCCATATATTTGCATTTGATGCAGGCGTCGGTGACGACATAAGTCATTTCAAAAGCGCTCCTTGGCTTGAAGCTTCGCTATGTCGCGGGCCTCGCCTCGTCAATTCCCAGCTCTTCGTAGCAGAGCCGGGCTTCTGACGCCGGGCCGCGGCGTTCGGGCAAGCTCAGCACCTTCAGCACCCGGATGCGCTCGTGAAGTGGAAGAGCGATGACGCTTCCCTCGCGGACCTCCTCGCTCGATTTCTCCACGCGCCTGCCGTCGATCCGGACGAATCCCGTCTCGATCAGGCCCTGGGCGAGAGTCCGGCTCTTCACCAGCCTGATACAATGGAGATAGCGGTCGATCCTCACGTCTTCTTGAGCTTTGCGAGTTCGGCAAAGGCATGGCTCGCGGACCTGCGGCGGTCCGGGCGCGCCGAACGCCGCCCGCGCCAGCGCCAAGCGTCGCCTGAGCGCGTGAAGCCGACGTCGCTCATGAGGCGGCCGACCGCCTCCTCGTCGAGCCCGATCGAGGTCGCGAGCGCCGAGTCGACCGGGTCCTCGCCCCCTGCCGAGCGCACCTTGCGCGCATGGCTTGCAAGCCGGTCGGCGAGATCGATCCGAACCCAGGTCCGCCCCGCCCGGCGGTAGGCGAGGGAGGCGCCGCGCGGATCGGCCTCTGCGCCAAGGGTCGCGGCGCCAGGAGGCGCGAGCACCGGCATCCGCTGTCCCTGCCGAACGGCGAGCAGCGCCGCGCGCCAATATTGCGCCGCGGGCTTCAGAAGCGGGGGAAGGAAGACGTCGAGCGGTCCCAGGCGCACGTGCAGCTTGTGGAGCGCCTGGCGATCCGCCTGCTCGAGGTGGGCGATCGCGCTCAATGCGGCCTTTCGAGGGAGGACTCCGGCGGCGTCGGTAAGCATCGCCGCGAGGGCCCGAACCCCGGGGGATCTCGAGGGGTCGCTGGCGGCCTCGCCCAGTCTTTCAAGCGCCCGCAAATGCCTGCTGACCTGCGCTGCGAGCCAGGTTTCGAGCCGTTGACGCAAGGCGGCCCGCGTTGGTGCCGAGAGCCGATCGAGGGCCCGGGCGGTTCGAAGCGCGGGCTCGAGGAGCGACCGGCCCGGCGCAAGCCGGGCAAGGACATGGCCAGTCCAGGCGACGGCGACTCCCCCGCCCTCCTCGACCGCGAGCTCGAACGCTTCGTCAGCGGCCTCGATGAGTGCAGTCGCTCGCCTTTCGAGCTCGTCTCCGAGCCGCCTCTCCGCGGCGGCAAGCAAGAGTCGCTTGTCGGCAAGCCGGGCCGAAGGGTCGACCCGGAAATCGAATCCGGCGAGATGGCCGATGGGCTCGGGACCGACGCTCACCTCGCCGTCGGCTGCGACGGTGACCGGGAGTGCGTCCGAGCCGCGAGCGCCGATATCGCGAACGAGGACGGCGGTTCGCCGGTCAACGAAGCGCTGGGTCAGCCG
>DASZYL010000124.1:0-13154 GCA_035545385.1 Sphingomicrobium sp.
GAAGCCTCGATCACGGCCGCCCTGAAAGGCGCGCTGGCTTTGGTCGGGCGGGTCAGGAAGCGCTCCTTCCCAAGCTGGGACGATGTCGCGCTCCAGGTCATCGAGCCCGAGCAATATTCGGCGGCGGGCCTTGGCTAGGCCGACGGAGGGGCGATGTCGGGGGCCGGCGATGGAAGAACGAGGCGCTCGCTCGCCTCACGGCCGCTGCAGGCCATGACCGGCGCCGTCCTGCTCGCCGCCGCCGCGGCGCTTGCCCTTGGCTGGTCGGGGACGAAGCCCGATGCCGAGGGCGCGGTTCACGGCAAGACCCAGTTCTACGGCGTCAACCTCCCCGGGGGTACCTTCGGGAAGAAGCACCAGGCCGGAAAATACGGGAAGGATTATGCCTATCCCTCGAGGAAAGAGGCCGCGCCCTTCCTCGACATGGGAATGAACACGGTTCGCCTCGGCTTCACGTGGGAGCGGATTCAGCACGAGCTCATGGGCCCGCTCGACCCGGATGAACTAAGGCACCTCGACACCTCGATCGAGGCCCTGGGCGGCTTTGGGACGATCATCATCGATCTTCACAATTACGGGAATGTCAGCGGAACCAAGCTCGATGATCCCTCCAGGGGCGCGCTCCTCGCGGATCTCTGGACCAGGCTCGCGAAGCATTATTCCGCCAATCCCAGGATCGCCTTCGGGATCATGAACGAGCCTCACGACATCGATGCCGCGGTGTGGCGCAGGATCTCGGACCAGACGCTCGCCGCGATCCGCTCGACCGGCGCGAAGAACCTCGTTCTCGTCCCGGGAACGAGATGGACCGGGGGGCATAGCTGGAGTTCCGGCGGCGCCGGTTCGAACGCGGCCGCGATGAGCGGCTTCAAGGATTCCAATTTCATGTTCGAGATCCACCAGTATCTCGACAGCGATTCATCGGGAACCAAGACCGAGTGCTCCGACCCCGAGGCCGGGAGCAGGCGCCTCGCGAAGGTCACCAAATGGCTGAGGGACCAGCACGCTCGTGCCGTTCTCGCGGAATTCGGAGCGCCGCCGACTCCGACCTGCATGGCCGCGCTCGACGACATGATCACGTTCCTCGACAGGAACGCGGACGTCTGGGCGGGATGGACCTACTGGGCGGGCGGAGCGAGGTGGAAGAACTACCCGATGAGCATCCAGCCCGAGAACGGCCAGAAAAAGCCGCAAAGCGAAGTCCTGGAGCGGCACATCAGGACCTACCTGAAGTCAGGTGCGCGCTGAAAGCCTCGAGGGCGGACGCCGCGGCATCCTCCAGCGCTGAGCTTCGAACCGCTCGAGATCGGGGCCCTTCGCGGCTTCGGTCGCGAGCGCTTCCCCGCGAAGGTTCCCGACGAGGAGCCAAAGGAGCGCTGCGGTCTTGATCGAGAAGACGGAATTGCCGCTGACCGTCAGGCTCGAGAAGATATAGAGATTGAGCAGGAGATTGCAGCGAAAGAGCTTGGGCTCATCCTGCGAGGCGACGAGCGACACGAAGAGCCAGAGGACGATCATCCCGGCGATTGAGCTTGCGTAAATGACGTAGGCGTAGCCGCTGTCGGCAAAGCCCGGCGCCCTGAACGCCATCATCCCGCTGATCGCGTTCCAGTCGAGGTGCTCAAGGGCGTTCACCGTCTTGCTGAGCCGCCCCTCGAGCGTGTCCGAATAATTGGACGACCCCATGCTGACGAGCGTCGAGGCGAGGAGGCTCAGCGGCATGACGAGAACCGGGAGATATCGGTTCCAGCGCAGCGTCGCGAGACAGGCGAAGGGAGTGAGGAGAACGAGGGCGAGCGCCAGCCTTGAATTGGTGGTGACGAGAATGAGCCCGGTAAGGCCGATCATGAACAGCTTTTCCCGGAGAGAGACCTCGGACCAGTTGCAGGCGAGGAAGATCACCAGGACGATCGCGAAATTGGCAAGGCTGACCTGCTCGAGGAATATCGAGCAGGCGCGGTGATCCATGATGTTCATGATCGCGAACCGGCTGTCGAAGCCAAGCGCGTTGGCGAACAGGCCGAGCTCGTCGAACTTCTCCTTCGAAATCCCGCGGGTGTTCGCGAAATAGTCCCCGGGAGCGAACCAGGCGGCGTAGGTCGGAGTGGAGATCATCTCGAAGAGGAGGACGATCGCGACGATCCACGCGGCGATCAGGAAGCATCTGTTGACGTGCTTCGAATCGATCCTCGAGCCAACCATCACGAACGCGGCGATGATCGCCGCGTCCCTCCCCATGTCCGCAAGGACATCGCTGTTCATCATCGAGACCGCGAGCATGTCGAGGAGGAAGAAGCCGAAGAACGCGGCCGGAGCGCCGTCGCCGAGCCGCGGTCCCGACACGCCAACGACGAATGCCGCTGCGCAGAGAAGGAGCATCTCGGTGAGGACGACCTCGTTTCGGCCGATCGGCACGACGTGCGCGTTGAGGAGCGCAAGCACGCCGTTATAGCAAACCGCGCCGAGGACGATCGGGACAACGAGCCACGCCCACTGGTTGAGGAGCGGGTTGGCTGTCCGTTCCTGGTACCTGATGAGGTCGCGGGTCAGCGGCTGGGGTTCGGGATCGTCGTACCTCGGTGCCGCGCGTCCCCTCCTTGCCGCCGGCAGGTCCCGGGGGTCCGCCTGGGAACGCATCACTCGAGCATGAGGACGGACGCCTCCGGGGCCCCGGCGTCGCGCAACGTCCTCACCAGCGTCGCAAGCTCGCGCATCGACGAGCCATGCTGCTTTGCAGTGACGATGACATTGTCGGCGCCCTCGCTGACCCGTCCGACCAGCGCCGGCGTCAGTCGTGCCGCATCCACGATGATATAGTCGAAGTATCGCGCGAGCGGCTGCAGGCGGTGAAAAAGCTGCTCGCGCGAAAGCAGTCCGGCATAGACCGAGAGCTTGGGACCGGCGGTGATGACCGCGAGGTTCGGTACCGGGGTCGACTGCGGGAACCGGTGCGGGGCCTCGGAACTGTAGAGGAGATCGGTGAGACCGAAATCGTTGGAGACCCCGAACTGCGCGTGGACCGCTGGCCGGTGCAGGTTGGAGTCGACGAGGAGGACTCGAAAGCCGCTTCCGGCGCTGGTGAGAGCAAGGCCCCAGGCGACTCTCGAAGCGTCGAAATCGGTGTTCACTCCGGCAACGACGATCCGTTGGGTCGAGCGCTTGACCGAATGTCCCTTGGCGAGCGTCGCGAGGACGTGCTTCAGGTCGTCGGCATAGGCCCGCATCTGCCGATCGAAGGCAAAGGCCTGCGCATTGCCGGCGAGGCTCCACTGGGCCTCGGGCTCGACCTCGCCCGGCAGCTCTTCGGGATCGTTGACGACGAGCGCCCGGTCGATGAGCTCGTCGGATGAAAGGCTGTCGGACTTCTCCTCGAGACTGCTTTCAACCGGCCGGTCGACCGACTCCTCCATTCCGGCCGAGCGCGCGGCTCTCCTGGCGCGGGGATGGGCAGCGCCGTTCTTGGCCTGCTCGGCCGGGGGGACAACCGTCGCCCGGAGCCTTCGCTGGCGCACGCGCGGAGGGCTGGGCTGGTCAATCACCTCGGGTGAACCGAGCGGTGTCTCTTCGCTCAACGGCTCGTTCGACACGCGGCTGAGATCCATTATGCAGCCCTCCCCTCGATGAGCAGCGGGCCGGACCTTGGAAGTGCGAGCGGCGGCGGCGGCGGCAAGGCGACGCTGCCGATAACCCGAACTCCGAGCAGCCGCTCGACACCCCCCCAGCTGCGCACCCGAGGATTGAAATATTCGAGAAGGATCGCGCCGGCGGCGCCGAGCAGGAACCCGATGAGGACTGCGAAGGTGATGATCTTCCCCTGGTCGGGCGAACTCTGGACGAGGAACGGAGACGCCGTGTCGAGGACCTGCATCTCGGTCTGCGGGACTGCGCTCTGGAGGCGCATCTCGGCGAGCTTCTGGTCAAGGTCGTTATAGTTGCGCTGGGCGGCCGTATAATCGTTCTTGAGCGTATTATATTGCGCAGCGCTCGCGCCCATCGCCTCGAGGCGGGCGCGCTGGCGATTGGTCATCGTCCTCAGGCGCTCCTCTGCGGCAGCGGCGGCCGCGCGCTCCGCGGCGGCGGCGGCATCCCGGGCCTGGGTGAAGGTCGACCAGGCGTTGGTGAGCTCGTTCTGGAGGTTCTGCTTCAAGGTCGCGAGCTCCGCCTTGGTCCGCTTGACGTCCGGATATTCGGGTCCAAAGGTTTCCTCGAGCTTCGCAAGGTCAGCGGTCTTGGCGGCCACATCCTGCCGAAGCGACTGGACGGTCGAGATCCGCTCCGCTTCGCCAAGGCCCTGCGCCACGCTGTACTTCGATTGCTGGGCCGCGGCGGCGCGGGCTTCGGCGGTCGCAAGCTCGCCGGCCATGCTGGCTGCCTGCTGGCCCTCCGAGCTCAGGTCGTCGCCCTGGGCGAGGCCGGTCTTCTTCATGAAATCGGCAAGCTTGAACTGCGCTTCGACCATCTTGTCGCGGGCCTGCGAGAGGCGCCCCTCGAGCCAGGATGCATAGGCCTTCGCGGGCTCCGTCCGCAGCCGGTAGTGCGCCGCAACCGCCGCCTGGGCAAAGCCGTTCGCGAGCCTTGCCGCCTCGATCGGGGTCTGGCCCTCGGTCGAGACCTCGAGAACGTTCGAGTCCTTGCCGGGGCTGACGCTCAGGGCGCCGAGCAGGCGGCGCTTCAGCCACTCGTCATAGGGGACCCTGCCGTTCGTCGTCTTGCGCCACTCGCTCATATATTGCGGGTCACGATCGAGGCCCGCGAGCACCGCCGCTCGAGCCGCGACCGTGGGCGAGCGCACGAGATCCGCCTGGGTCCCGATCACCGATTGCGACGAACCGCCCTTTGCAGGATCGATCGGCTCGATCTGCTGCTGGTCGACGAGGAGATTGGCCGTTGCCGTATAGGTCTTGGGCGCGGCGACAAGGTAGACGAGCGCGATCACGAAGGTGAACGCGGTCGCCGCGGCCACCATCTTCCAGCGGTAGCGGACGGCTTCGAACCAATCGAGGAAACTATACACGGGCACCCCCCTTCACGTGCCGGGGGCCTTTCGGCATCGTGTTGATGTGCTGCAGCGCGAGGAGGAACTGGGGCGCGGTTGCATCACGGAAAGCGACGCCGCCGTTCGACTGCTCCACCGCGGGCGCAAGCGCAGCCAGCATCTGCTGTTCGTTCGCGCGCGCCGGCCCGGACTCGCCATCGTCGGGCGCCGCTATCCGGCGGGCCGCCTCGATATATTTGTGCGGATCGCCCTTGGCTCCTGCCATGACCGACATGAAGGCCTCGGCGTCCTCCGAATTGAGGAGAGCCCATTCATCGAAGGATTCCGAAAGGCCGGCGAGGACGTCGCGGCGGTCGATCTCGGTCTTCTTGCGCGCGGCCGCCGCGAGCGCCGAATGCATTCCGAAGAGGCGGGCGTGATAGGGCGAGCCGCAGACGATCTGGCCCAGAAGCGCTTTCGCCTCGGCCGAGAAGCGCATTCCGGCACGGTCGGCGCAGGTATCGAGGACCTCGTCGATCACTCGCGGCGCCAGCGGCTTGGTCGTCAGCCTCGTCATGTGGCGCATCAGCGACTGGTGCTCCTCGACGATCTGCTCGAAGACGCTGTTGGTGCTGATGAGGATCACCCGGACCGGGACCCTCGCATCCGAGATCAGCTTCAGGAGCGAAGCGATCTTGGATCTGAAATCGGCGTCGAGCGCACGGTCGAACTCGTCGATCATGAAGACGATCTGGCTGTACTTGACGAGGCTGAGGATGCTCGCCGCCTGCTGCGGCGTGCTCTCGCGTCCGAAATGCTGGACGCGCTCGGCGAAGGTATCGATGTCCTCGGGATCGATCGCATAGGTCGGGACCCGCTCGAGGAAATCGCGCATGAGCTCGGCGAAATCCGTGTTGCGGTCGCACGCGGCGTAGAAGACGACGACACCCTCGGCCTGGGCGAATTGCGAAAAGACCCGGACCAGCGACGTCTTGCCAGATCCCCGAGGGCCTGAAACGACGCCGTGAGTCCGGCGGTAATGGACACCCCTCATCAGCTGCGCGATCTGCTCGTCCCGGCCGCGCAGGTCTTCGGGGTTGTCGAGCGGCTGCGATGCGTCGAACGCGGCATAGATGCGGTCGGCGGCCGAAGGCGCCCACGAGTGGGCGGCCGAGGCGATTGCCCGCGGAAGGAAGCTCTTGATTCCGGCAATGGGCTCAGCGCCCTGCTTCCAGCGCGCGCTGTTGTCGACGAAAGGGTCGGTCGCTTCGGGAAAGACTTCTTCCTCGTAGCCCCGCTCGCTTTGCCCGAAGAGCGCGATGTAGATGACATAGAGCAGGAATCTCACCTGCCCGACGACGCGCGCGAGCCAGGACCCCGGCTTCGATCCATGGTACTCGTACGGCGTCATGATCGAGCCGGACGATCGTGCCGAGGGCGAGTCAGGCCGGCCCATATCCGTCTTCCAAGCGAACAATGTCGTCCTCCCCGAGATGGTCAGGCTGCGACCGGGCTTCCAATTCCAAGAGCAGTGAGCGGCCGGCCGCAGTGGTGGCACAGGCCCGTCCGTCGGCGGCAAGCTTCGCAACGACGCTCCTCACTTCGTCGGAACGCGACATGGGAGCGACGAGGACCGCGTCCCTGGTTCCCACGACGACGAGGTCTTCAAGCCCGATCGTCACGATGGTCGCGGACCCGTAGCTCTTGATGAGCGAATTCCTCGTGCCGACCGCGAGGACGTCGCCGCCGACGACGTTATTGTCCTCGTCCTTGGGCGAGCTCGACCACACCGACGACCAGCTGCCGACGTCGGACCAGCCCATGTCGACCGGGACGACGAGCCCAAGGGCCGTCTTCTGCATCACTCCATAGTCGAGCGAGATGCTCTGCGCGGCTGCGAACGAAGCGGCCTCGGGACGAACCACATGTCCGTCCTCGTTCCGCTTCCTGAAGGCTTCGGCGATCGCGACCCGGGTGGCCGGCAGGTGCTTGTCGAGCTCGGCCGCCATCACGCCCGCGTGGAACATGAAGATGCCGCTGTTCCAATAATGACGCCCGCTCGTGCAGAAATGCTCCGCCAAATCCGCGCCGGGCTTCTCGACGAAGCGCTTGATTCGCTGGACGTCGTTCGATCCGCCAAGAGGCGCGGCCTCGATATAGCCATATTGGATATTGGGTTCGCTCGGCCGGACTCCGAAGGTGATGATCGCTCCGTCCGCTGCGAAAGGGGCCGCCGCTTCGAGCGCCTCGAGGAACGATCCCCGGTCGGTGATCAAATGGTCCGAGGGCATCAGGAGAAGCAGCTCGTCGCCGTGGGCAAGCGCCCACTCGCAGGCGAGCGCGGCCACGGCCGACGTGCTCCTCGGCTCGGGTTCGAGAAGGATCGCAGCGGGTTCGATCCCGACCTCGCGAAGCTGGGCTTCGACGAGATCGCCATGTTCCTCGCCTGCGACCACGAGCGGTGCTGAAAATTCGTTCGACGAGACCCTGGCGGCGGTCTCCTGGAGCAACGAGCGGTCCGAGACGATCGCGAGAAGCTGCTTGGGGAGCTCCTGGCGCGAGAAGGGCCACAGGCGGGTCCCCGAACCGCCGCACATGATGACGGGGCGGATGCTCTTCATTCGCACCCCCCCTTCATCAAGAGCCTCGGGACGAGGCGTCTCAGAGCGCATTGATGAATGGCACGAACGAGCCGAACCTCGGGAAGATCGTGAAGTCGCGCAGGAACCGCCGCATGGCGTCCTCGCCGACAACGACCACGTCGTTCCCGTAGATTTGCGGATCATTCATGTGCCCCGATCTGATCTGCCGCAAGCTGAACAGTGCTGCCATTTTCTGATTGTTGACGGTCCGGAAGATGACGACGTTATCGAGATTGGCGACGTTCGCCGCGCCGCGCGCGGATGCGATTGCCTCCTGAAGGGTCATTCGCCCGGTCACCGGGTAGACGCCTGGCTGCGAGACTGCACCGTCGACGGTGACGGTCCTCGGGTTGACCTTGGCGATGGTGATCGTGACCTGCGGGTCCTTCAGATACTTCCCGCGAAGCGCTTCGGCGATGGCGTGGCTGGCCTCGGCCGGAGTCTTGCCGCCGACCGAGATGTTGCCGACCAGCGGCAGCGAGATGTTCCCGGCCGAATCGACCTGACCGTCGCGCTTGAGGTCGGGAGCGCCGAAGACATCGACGACCAGCTCGTCCATCGGGCCGATCTGGTAGTTGGTGAAATCCTGCGCATCGGTCGTGACGTCGGGTGCGGGCAGTTGCTGGACAACGGAGACCGCGGTGCTCGAGGAATCGACCGGTGCCCAGCCGCCGCTACAACCGGCCAAGGACATGGTTACAATGGCCGCAAGTGCCGAAAACGCTCGTCGAAACATGATGTTAACTTCCGGTAGACAAGATTGTGGATAACATAATAGCAATTGAGCGAAAAGCCCTCGGTTCAGTGAGTTAACGTTATCACTGTGGCAAAATGACACATCTATGACCCAGAGCTTGGCGTCAGGCGGGCCGCTGGAGCGCAGCCGGAAGCCTGCTTCCGCGCGGACTCGCGCGCCTTCGAGCCCAGGCGGGCAAGAGGCGCAAAACGCCGCCCTCGCCTCCGGGTCACCGCTGGACGGAGGAACCCGTCCGCTCGCGATCGTCCATGTCGTCAGGCAGTTTCACCCGGGGATCGGCGGGCTCGAGAATTTCGTCGGCGAGCTCTCGCTCCGCCAGGCTCGTCTCGGGCATTGGGTCCGGGTCGTGACCCTCGATCGCATCTTCGACGATCCTCGAGGCAAAAGGCTCTTGCGCTCCGAGCACATCGGCGATGTCGAGGTCGTTCGCCTGCCGTTCCGCGGCTCGAAGCGCTATCCGATCGCTCCTTCGGTCCTTGGCGCATTGAAGGGGGCGGACGTTGTCCATGTCCACGGCGTGGATTTCTTCTGCGATTTCCTTGCCGGAACCGCGCTCCTTCATCGCAAGCCCCTCGTCCTCAGCACCCATGGCGGCTTCTTCCACACGTCCTTCCTCAAGCGGGTCAAGGATCTCTACTTCAACCTCGCGACGCGCGTTTCGCTAAGCCAGTTCGGAGCGGTGATCGCGTGCAGCGAGGAGGACGAGAAGACCTTCCGGCGAGTCGCTTCGGGCAGGCTGAGGCTCATCACCAACCCCGTCGACATCGAGAAGTTCGAGGGGCTCGCCGATCCTTCGAGCGACACTCTCATCGCCTTCGGGAGGCTGGCTCCGAACAAGGAGCTGAAGCGCCTGATCGCCTGGTTCGCCGGCCTTGCGGCGCTCGGGCCGGCACGGCTCATCATCGCTGGAAAGCCGATGGGAGTGACGAAGCGCGAACTGGCGGACGAGGCGGAAGCGCTGGGGATTGGCGACCGGGTCGAAATCCACGAAAGCCCGACCGACGATGAGCTCGCTCGGCTCATCTCGCGTTCGGCGATATTCTGTTCCGCTTCCTCCTACGAGGGCTTCGGCCTTGCCGCGATCGAGGCTGCGAGCGCGGGGCTCTTCCCTCTCCTCAGCGATATCCCGGCCTATCGCGACAATGTCGAAAAGCTTGGCTTTGGGATGTTGGTCGATTTCCAGGCGCCCGGAAGCTGGAGCGAAAGCTACGAGCGCTTCGGACGGGCGATCGCGTCATTCCGGAAAGAGTTCAGCCAGGAAAAATGCCGCGCGAGCGTCGCTCCATTCGGATGGGAGGGCGGTGCAAACCGGTTCGACGAGGTCTATCGTCGCGTGCTTGGCCGGTCGACGCGACGGATCGGGCCCGTCAACGTCGAGGTGACCGACCGCGGCTCGGCAACGGCGAAAATCCTCAAATGCGCCGAATCCGGTTCGCCGATGATGGTCAGCTTCTGCAATGCCCACACCGTCAATCTCGCGAGCCGGGACGGTGAGCTTCGCGATGCGCTCGGCAAGGCGACCATCCTCAACGATGGCGTCGGGCTCGACATCGCGGGCCGGGCATTGTTCGGCGCGGCCTTCGCCGACAATCTCAACGGCACCGACTTCGTCCCCCACCTCCTAAGCTCCGCCGGGAAGGGGCTACGGGTCTTCTTCCTCGGTGGCGAAGACGGCGTCGCGAAGGACGCTTCGGAAGCCGTCGCTGCCCGCTGTCCCAATGTCGAGGTGGCCGGATTTGCGCACGGCTTCTTCAGGGACGAGGAGAGCGGAGAGATCCTCGAAGCGATCCGAAGCTCGGGCGCGAACCTCGTGCTCGTCGCCATGGGCCAGCCGCGCCAGGAGATCTGGGCTTCGCGGCACTTCGAAGAGATCGATGGCCCGGTCATCTGCGTGGGGGCGCTGTTCGACTTCCTCGCGGGACGAGTGCCGCGGGCCCCCGCCTGGGTGCAGAGGGCACGGATCGAATGGGCGTTCAGGCTCCTCCATGAGCCGCGGCGCCTCTCGCGCCGCTATCTCCTCGGCAACCCTGCCTTCCTCCTGAAGGTGGTGCGCCAGAAATGGTTCGGTAGCCGCATCTGAGGCGCTTCGCGAAAAGGCTGGTGAGGCCCGCCATCTCGTTCGGAGCTTTGAGCACCGAGACAGCGGACCTCAAAGTTAATTTAACAGAAATTAAATGAACGCGTCTAGTCAGCCGGCGGGCATGAACGCGGATTATCCTTGATCAAGTTCTCGCGCCGCGGTTCTTCCTGATGATCGCGGCGAGGATGAGGAGGTAGGCGGCAAGCCGGATGAGGTAGAGCGAGCCCCGCTCCTCGGTCGGGATGTTGCCGAGAGTGAGGACGGTCTGGCCCGTCCCAAGAAGGATGAAGGCGAGGGCGAAGGCGAGGAACAGCCCCTCCCTCGTCCGTGTCCAGAAGCGGAGGAAGAACAAAGCGCAGGTCGCAAATCCAAGGACAACGGCGCCCGAGATGAAGTTGTAGAGCATCATGGCTCAGCCATCCTCCCCTTTCCAGACGAAGCCCCAGATCAGCGACACGACCGCGGCGAGCCCGGTGACGACGCGGGCGAGGCGGAGGTCGTAGCTCGGCAAGATGACGAGATCGAGGACGAGGAAGAGGTTGTTGGCTGCAAGGAATGAAAAGCAGACGCTGCTCCACAAGAGGAGCCTTGTCCCGTTCGAATAATAGCTGCGCCCGAGCAGCACGGCACAGGCCGCGCTCGTCAGGAAGCAGAGGATGTAGACGGCCGCCGGAAAGATCTCGCCCATGATCAGTCCTTCCTCAGCCTGAACGCGTTGGCGAACGCCGCCGCGTCGCGCGATGCCGCCGAGACGATCGCCCGGCGAACGGCGTCGGGCTTTCGAGCGTAAAGCGCGTCCGCCTCCTCGACCAGCGCCGCGACTTCCGCGCTGACCGGGGCATAACGCGCATTCCTGCCGTCGATCGCAACCAGGCCCGCGGCCTCGAGCTCGCCCAGGGCCTTGGTCACGACCTGCTCGCTCGCGCGCATGGTCGAATCGAGGTCCTCATGGGACCAGGGGCGTCGCTCGCTCTTGAGCACGAGCAGCAATTCGAGCGCCCAGACCGAGCGGAAGCTCGAAGCGATAAAACGCAGAATCTCGTCGTTCGAGCTCTTCACGAGCCCACGGTCGCCGGGTCCGCTTGCATATCTGTCCCCTAGCGAGACATCTTAACCAAAGACAAGGCGATACGATCGCAGCGGGTTCAATTTTTGTGAAGCGTAAAGCAAATCAATCGATTAAACATATTCGTTCCGGCGGCCGGGGGGCCGCCTTTGTTCAACCAGGGCGGGGGGAGAAAAGCCACCGGAGTAAACCAGAGTGAACATCCAGGCCCCGCGGGACTTCATCGATCGCCGCCAGCTCGTGAGTGCGCTTCGGGCGCTTCGCCGCGGCGATTTCACTGTGCGCCTTCCGGAAGAGGTCGACGGAGTCGACGGCGAGATCGCCAGCCTCTTCAACGAGGTGGTGAGCCTGAACGAGGCGATCACCCAGGAATTCGAAAGGCTCGCGCGAGTCGTGGGCAAGGAAGGCAAGATCAGCCAGCGCGCCCGGGTCCGGGGTGCAAGCGGCGGCTGGGACAGCAAGCTTCGGGCCGTCAACGAGCTCATCGACGACATGGTCCAGCCGACCGCCGAAGTCAGCCGGGTGATCGGCGCAGTCGCCAAGGGCGACCTTTCCCAGAGCATGACCGTCGAGATCGACGGGCGCCCCCTTCGCGGCGAGTTCCTTCGCATCGGCAAGGTCGTCAACACGATGGTCGACCAGCTGAACGGGTTCGCGAGCGAGGTCACGCGCGTCGCCCGCGAGGTCGGAACCGAGGGAAAGCTGGGCGGCCAGGCGAAGGTCAAGGGCGTCGCCGGCACCTGGAAGGACCTCACCGACAATGTGAACGCGATGGCGACCAACCTCACCGGCCAGGTGCGGAACATCGCCGAGGTCACGACCGCGGTCGCCCGGGGCGACCTTTCGAAGAAGATCACGGTCGAGGTGAAGGGCGAGATCCTCGAACTCAAGAACACCATCAACACGATGGTCGACCAGCTGAACGGATTTGCGAGCGAGGTCACCCGCGTCGCCCGCGAGGTCGGAACCGAAGGAAAGCTCGGCGGCCAGGCGCAGGTGCCGGGGGTCGCGGGGACGTGGAAGGACCTGACCGACAACGTCAATCTCATGGCCGAGAACCTGACAGGCCAGGTCCGAAACATCGCCGAGGTGACCACCGCCGTCGCTCGCGGCGACCTGTCGAAGAAGATCACCGTCGACGTGAAAGGCGAGATCCTCGAGCTCAAGAACACCATCAACACGATGGTCGACCAGCTGAACGGATTTGCGAGCGAGGTGACGAGGGTCGCCCGCGAGGTCGGAACCGAAGGAAAGCTCGGCGGCCAGGCACGCGTCGAGGGTGTCGCAGGAACCTGGAAGGACCTGACCGACAACGTCAACCTCATGGCCGAGAACCTCACTGGCCAGGTCCGAAACATCGCCGAGGTGACGACCGCCGTCGCGCGCGGCGACTTGTCGAAGAAGATCACCGTCGACGTCCGCGGCGAGATCCTCGAGCTCAAGGACACGATCAACACGATGGTCGACCAGCTCAATTCGTTCGCGTCCGAGGTGACCCGGGTCGCGCGCGAGGCCGGCCCCGAGGGCAAGCTCGGCGGCCAGGCGGTCGTCAAGGGCGTCTCCGGCACGTGGAAGGACCTGACGGACAACGTCAACTTCATGGTCTCCAACCTGACGACGCAGGTGCGCGGCGT
>DASZYL010000125.1:0-3150 GCA_035545385.1 Sphingomicrobium sp.
AACTCGCGAAGGAAGAGCCTGAGAGCCTGATCCTCGTCGGTCTTTCGGGGCGGGGCGACAAGGACGTGTCGCAGGCCCAGGCGCTTCTCCAGTGAGCCGCTACCGCGCGATGTTCGATCGACTCGGCCGCGACGGCGCGCTCGGGGTGTTCCTGATGCTGGGCGATCCGGACTTCGAGACCAGCCACGGGTTGCTCGACGCCGTCGTCGCCGCGGGCGCGGACATGATCGAGGTCGGGATTCCCTTTTCGGATCCGGTTGCCGACGGTCCAATCATCCAGGCGGCAGCGCAGCGGGCGCTCGAGGCAGGGGTCAAGGTCTCCGATTGTTTCGATCTCATCGCGCGCTTTCGTTCACGCCATCCCGAGGTTCCGGTCGGGATCCTCACCTATGCAAATATCGTGGTGGCTCGGACGGGGTTCATGCGGGATGCCGCCGAAGCCGGCGCCGACAGCCTCCTCCTCGCCGACGTCCCGGCGCTCGAGGCCGAGCCCTTCGTCAAGGCCATGGATCAGGCAGGGATCGAACCGGTGCTCATTGCCGCGGCGAATACCCCTGACCGGTCGCTCGCGAGGATCGCCGAGCTCTCCAGGGCCTATACCTATTGCGTCAGCCGCCCCGGGATCACCGGGACTCACGCTGGCGGGCGCTTCGATTCTTCGCTGATCCAGCGTCTTTCTGCAGCTGGAGCTGCCCCCCAGCTGTTCGGTTTTGGGATTTCTGAACCCGAGCATGTCCGTTCTGCGCTCTCCAGCGGCGCCCGAGGAGTGATTTGCGGCTCGGCGATCGTCCAAAAAGCCGCACTTGGCGAAGATGTTACGCTGCTGGTACGATCACTGAAGGCGGCCACTCGGGAACGACTCGCGGCCGCAATGGATTGAATCGCTCCGCGAAGGAGATTGGGGCCATGGCCGCGCGTGCAATCTGGCGAGGACAAATCCGTCTGGCGCTCGTGTCGATTCCGGTTGAGCTATATCCTGCGACCAAGAGCGGTGCGCAGATCCAGTTCCACCAGGTTCACGAGCCGACGGGCAAGCGGATCAAGTATGAGAAGGTCGTGCCGGGCGTCGGTCCCGTCGACCGCGACGAGATCGTGAAGGGCTACGAGGTGTCGAAGGGCCATTACGTCCTTCTCGACCCCGAGGAAATCGAAAGCGTCAAGCTCGAGAGCCGAAAGACGCTCGATCTCGTCCAGTTCGTCGACGAGGACGACATCGACCCGACCTATTTCGAAAAGCCCTATTATGTCGTCCCGGCCGACGATCTTGCCGAAGAAGCCTATGTCGTTCTTCGCGACGCGCTCAAGGCGGCGAAGAAGGTCGGCATCGGCCAGCTCGCGATGCGCGGCCAGGAATATGTCGTCGCTCTCAAGCCTTGCGGCCGGGGCCTTCTCCTCGAGACGCTTCGTTACGCGGACGAGGTTCACAAATCGTCGGGCTTCTTCCGCGACATCGGCGACCACAAGCCGGATCCTGACCTGCTCGACATGGCCTCGATGCTGATCGAGCGAAAGGCGGGCGAGTTCGACCCCAAGGAATTCCACAATCGCTATGTCGACGCACTCCATCGCCTCATCGAGGAGAAGCAGAAGAAGAAGGGCGAGAAGATCATCGAGGATCCCGACGCGGACGCTCCTCCGCCCAAGGGGTCCAATGTGATCGACCTCATGGCGGCTCTGAAGAAGAGCCTCGGCGAGCAGAAGGGCGAGGGCGGCAAGGCCAAGAAGTCTTCGGCCAAGAAGGCTCCAGCGAAGCGTGCGTCGGCGAAGAAGGAATCGAAAGCGCCAGCCCGCAAACGGGCGTAGGTCGTGCCTTCACGCAACCTCGATATCGCGACCTACAATCGCAAGCGCGACTTCACCAAGACGAAGGAGCCGCGCGGGCGAAAGCTCAAGGGCAAGGGCGACAGCTTTGTCGTCCAGAAGCACTCCGCGTCGCGGCTGCACTGGGATTTCCGGCTGGAACTCGACGGGGTCCTCAAGAGCTGGGCAATCCCCAAGGGGCCGAGCCTCGATCCGCGCGAGAAGCGCCTTGCGATGCGCACGGAAGATCATCCGCTCGACTATGGCAGTTTCGAGGGCACGATCCCGGCCGGCGAATATGGCGGCGGAACGGTGATGCTGTGGGACGTCGGCCGCTGGATTCCGCATCCCGACAAGGATCCCAGGAAAACGCTCGAGGAGGGGCACCTTCATTTCACTCTCGAAGGCCAGCGGATGAAGGGCGAGTGGGTGCTGTTCCGACTGAAGCCGCGCGAAGGCGAGCGCGGTGAGCCCTGGATGCTGAAGAAGGTCGCGGATGAATATGCGGACGAGGAGAATGGCGACAAGCTCATCGACGAGTTCGTGACCAGCGTCACGACCGGCCGGACGATGGCGGAAATCGCCGCCGGCGAGGATGTATGGCGTTCGAACCGCGGGGGGCGGCCCGGTGGCCGCGGGAAGAAGAAGTCGTCCAAGGCGCCGCCGCCGTTCCAGGAGCCGCAGCTTGCGACCCTCGTCGACGAGGTGCCCCCCGGCAACTCGTGGATCCACGAATATAAGTATGACGGCTACCGCCTCCTGCTTGCCGTGGGCGAAGGCGTTGCGACCGCCTGGACGCGCAACGGCAAGGACTGGAGCGACAAGTTCAAGGCGCTGGTGAAGGCTGCATCGAAGCTCCCGGCGGGCTGCCTCATCGATGGGGAGGCCGTCGCGATCGACGAGAACGGCAAGCCGAGCTTCCAGCTGCTCCAGTCGACGCTCAAGGATCAGAAGGGCGCGAACCTCGTCTTCTATGCCTTCGACCTCATCGTCGACCGCGGCGAGGACATCAAGAAACTGCCCAACATCGTGCGCAAGGACCGGCTCGCGTCGCTCCTCGCCGGAAGCTCGGGCCCGATCCTCTACGGCGACCATATCGTCGGCCGCGGCGAGGAGATGTTCCAAGAGGTGTGCAAGCGCGGCGGCGAGGGGATCGTCTCGAAAAAGGCAAGCGCGACCTACCAGGGCGGCCGCACCCGCAACTGGCTCAAGATCAAGTGCATCCAGCGCCAGGAGTTCGTGATCGTCGGCTGGTCCGACAGTGACAAGCGGAAGGGGTTCCGCTCATTGCTCCTCGCCGCGAAAGAGAATCGCAAGCTGACCTACGTCGGCAAGGTCGGTACCGGCTTC
>DASZYL010000126.1:0-15412 GCA_035545385.1 Sphingomicrobium sp.
ACGGCCCGCTGACCTTTGAAGCCTATGCCGCCAACGTCGGCGCGTTTGCTGGCGAGCAGGCGAAATCATGGTGGCTCGAACGCTATCAGCGGGACGATGTGACCGGGTTCATGTCGATCGATTTCTGGCGAACGACGAACATGGCCGGGCCCCTTCGGCACATGCCGCTCGCCGTCTGTGCTCCCGCCAGTCTTGAACGAACGGATATCCTCGAGATGGACTTCATCGGGATCGCTCCCGAGGGGCGGACGACCCATCATCTGGCGCTTCGCTTCAACCCCGATCAGCGCTGGCATTACTATCCCGAGATGACCGGGGATGAGTTTCTTGCTTTCAAGCTCTGCCAATTCTCGAAGGACGACGCCGAGGCGCCGCCGCAAAATTGCTTTCACTCGGCTTTCGCCGATCCCCGCACGCCTCCGGATGCCGAGGAACGGCAAAGCTGCGAGCACCGGGTCGGGGTTCTCCTCCTTCGCGATTAGACTTCGCCGCCAAAGCTCCCGCGCGTCGCGGTTGGTGGCGGCGCCATCCTGCCGAAGTGGATCGAGCAGCTCTATGTACCTTCGAACGTCCCCATCGGAGGCAGCAAGTGCTGTCATTGCTGAGACGAAGGGTATGCGCTGCCTGGCGTCGTTTGATCGAACCGATGCATTACGAGCAGGGGGTGACCGTGGACCTCATGCAAATTGGAATTGAGGGACATCTATGAACCCCTCAAAAAACCGAAGAGGGATAACGCCGCATTAACTCCTGCCCTTCATAAGCGCCTCGAAGACAAGCGCTTGAGGGCGGCCGTAGCCGATGGATGACCTGATTGCCGATTTCGTAGCTGAATGCCGCGAAATGCTCGAAGCCCTGGGAGGCGAGATCGTCGCCTGGGAATCCGAGCCTGACGACCGCGGGCGCCTCGACAGCATCTTCCGCTTTGTCCACACCGTTAAGGGCAATTGCGGCTTTTTCGATTTCCCGCGCCTCGAGGCGCTGAGCCATGCCGCCGAGGACGCGCTTGCCGACGTTCGCGCAGGTCGCCGCCAGGCCGATGCCCAGCTCGTCAGCGCGGTGCTCGCGATCATCGATCGGATCGGCGAAATGATCGCCGCCATCGAAGCAGGCGAGGAGATGCCGGGCGGCGACGACAGCGCTCTCTTTCATGCGCTTGCGCCAGGCGTCGAAAGCTCCGCCGCTCCGGCCGCCGCGCCCCAGGCCGAAGGCCAGTCGCGCGCGAGTTCGGCTCCGCGAACGATCCGGCTCTCGGTCGAGCTCCTCGACCGGGTGATGAGCACCGTTTCCGACATGGTGCTTGCAAGGAACGAGCTTGCCCGCCGACTTCGCGAGAACCCGACCGATGTCGCCGTCGACGGTGCCTTCGAGCGCCTGTCGGCGATCATCGCCGACATGCGCGATGCGATCACCAGGACCCGCATGCAGCGGATCGAAAACCTCTTCATCGGGCTTCCGAGGATGGTGCGCGACCTTTCGGCCGAGCTTGGTAAGCAGGTGCTCGTCGATATCGAGGGCGGCGACGTCGAGCTCGATCGCGAAATGATCGAGATGATCCGCGATCCTTTGACCCATATCATCAGGAACGCGGTCGACCACGGGATCGAGAAGCCCGCCGATCGCCTCAAGGCGGGGAAGCGCGAGATCGGAATCCTCTCGGTCTGCGCGCGCCAGTCGGGCAACCAGATCCTCATCGACATCCACGACGACGGGCGCGGCATCGACGGCAAGAAGCTGGTCGCAAAGGCGCTCGACACGGGGCTTCTCGAGAGGGACGAGGCTGCAAGGCTCAGCCATCGCGAGCAGCTCGCCTTGATCTTCGAGGCCGGCTTCTCGACCGCCAAGGAAGTGACGTCCATTTCCGGACGCGGTGTCGGAATGGATGTCGTGCGCTCGAACATCGAGCGGATCGGAGGGATCGTCGAGGTCGACAGCAAGCTCGGCCAGGGGACCCGGATGACCTTGAGGGTGCCGCTCACGCTCACGATCATTCCGGCTCTCACCGTTTCCATCGCGGGCCAGAGCTTCGCGATCCCGCGCTCGGCGATCGAGGAGATCGTCCGGGCCAATGGGGAGAGCGTCACTCTCGAGCACCTCGGAGGGGCGGGGGTCGCAACCATCCGTGGCCGCCGGGTTCCCGAGGTCTCGCTTGCCGAGATCCTGGGGATCGAGAGCTCGGTCGACGAGAACGACCGGAGGCTCATCGTTCTCCGGCCCGCCGGAGGCGATCTTTATGCGCTCTCGGTTGACCGGATCCACGACCACGAGGAACTGGTCGTGAAGCCCGCGGCGCCCGCGGTCATGGCGACCGGGCTTTACGCCGGGACGACCCTTGCCGACGACGGCAGTCCGATCCTTCTCTTCGACCCCGCCGGGCTGGCGCAGGTCGGCGGGATCAAGCTGGAGCAGCAGGAGCGCTCGACCCGAATCGCCGACTCTCCCGCCATGACGGCCGCAAAAACCACCGCCGTGCTCCTGTTCCGCTCCCTCGACGGAAGCCGCCGGGCGCTTCGCCTCGCGGTCGTCGACCGGATCGAGGAGGTGGAGGCGAGCGCGATCAAGCGGGCTGCCGGGCAGCTTCGGGTCCAGGTCGCCGATGCCATCCTCCCGCTTGCGGGCGCCGAGGGCGCCGAGCTTGGCGACGGAAAGGTCCGGCTGTTCCGGCTCAACGACGGAGTCCACGAGATCGGCTACGCCTTTGCCGAGGTCATCGACTTTGCAACTCTCGACGGCGACATCATCCATTCCGATCGTCCGGGCGAGGTCAGCGGAGTTTCGCTGGTGAACGGCGAGCCCGCCGAGCTCGTCGACGCTCACTGGCTGTTTGCGAACCATGTCGGAGCCTCGGCTCGAGCGACCGAGCGGCTCGTTTGCCAGATCCCGAGCGATGATCCGTGGATGCAGAACATGCTTCGCCCGATCGTCGAAGCGGCGGGCTACCTCGTCGTCGGCGACGACCAGGATTGCAGCCCCGACCTCGTCATCGCAGCGCAGGGTGACGACGTTCCAGGGGATGCAGCGAAGAAGACGATCTGGCTGAGGGCCGAGCCCGAAGCTTCGGGCAAGAAGGACGGGAGCATCTACCGCTATGATCGAGCAGGCCTCCTCATGGCCCTGAAGAGCGCCGGGTCGGGGAGGGGCAAATGAACACGCTTCTCCTGGTCGTGACCATCAACGGCGAACGCGTCGCCCTGCCGGCCGCTGCGGTTGAATCGGTGGTCGAGCTCGACACCTTGATCCCCGTGCCCCGGGCGGCACCCCATGTCGCGGGTCTCTCGGCGCTCCGGAGCCGGGTCCTTACCGTCATCGACTGCAAGCGCTCGCTCGAGCTTGGCTCGAGCGACTGCTCGGAAGGCATCCACGAGGCCGCGGTCGTCGAGTTCGACGGCCACCATTATGCCCTTATCGTCGATCTCGTCGAGGACGTGGTCGAAGCGCTTTCGGAACCGGTGCCGGTACGCGCGGCGATGGGTGACGGATGGGAGCGGGTATCCTTGGGCATGGTCGATACCGAAGCCGGAGCGCTGCTCCTCGTCGATGTCGCCGCGCTCATCGCCGGTGCGGGCGAAGCGAAGGCCGCTTAAGGTCTTCGTTACCCTTAACGTTTAGTAGAAGCCGTGGTTGGAAGCGGGAAGCCCTGAGAATGAAGAGCTGTTTGATCGTCGATGACTCCAAGGTGATCCGCAAGGTCGCGCGTCACATCCTCGAGACGCTCCAGTTCGAGGTCGAGGAAGCGGGCGACGGCCAGGAAGCCCTTGCCCGCTGCGAAGCCAAGATGCCCGACGTCGTTCTCCTCGACTGGAACATGCCGGTCATGAGCGGCATGGAGTTCCTGCGCCTGCTTCGCCAGCGCGGCCACGGCGATCAGCCGAAGGTCGTCTTCTGCACCACCGAGAATGACATGGCCCATATCCGTGCGGCGCTCGAAGCAGGGGCCGACGAATATGTGATGAAACCGTTCGACCGGGAAACGCTTCACATCAAGCTTCAGCTCGTCGGCGTCGCCTGAGGTCCCGTGGTGGAGCGGGCGCTCGCCAGATCGCGGGACCGCCAGCTGGGGCCGCCGCCAACCAGGCGCCGAATCCGGCTGATGATCGTCGACGATTCGACGGTCGCGCGCGCGGTTCTCTCGCGCATGGTCGAAAGCGACCCCGCCTTCGAGATCACCGCTGTCGCAGGGACCGCCGAGGACGCGATCGAGGCGCTCGGCGAATGCCGGGTCGATGTCGTCATTCTCGACCTTGAAATGCCTGGGGCCGGCGGCCTCAAGTCAATCCCGAGGATCATCGCTGCAGCCGCCGGCGCCAAGGTGATGATCGTCTCCTCGCTCGCCGAGGACGGCGCTGAGCAGACGGTCGCGGCACTTGCGCTCGGCGCGGCCGACACGATGCCAAAGCCCGGGACGGGCCGCTTCAACGGCAGGTTCTCGGAGATCCTGCTCGGTAAGTTGAAGGCGCTCGGCTACGCCTCGCCCGCCCCCTTGAGCGCCGGCTATGCCTCGAAGCCCTCGGGCCCCCAGGCGGTCCTTCGGGCAATGCCGAGCGACCCCATCGATGTCCTCGCGATCGGTGCCTCGACCGGCGGGATCCACGCCCTTGGAGTGCTCTTCCACGCGCTTCCAAGAAGGATCGGCGTTCCCATTCTCCTCACCCAGCACCTGCCGCTCCCGTTCATGCCGGTGTTCGCGCGCCAGCTTGGAACCATCGCTCACCGGACCTGCGTGGTCGCGCAAGAAGGAATGGAGCTTCAGCCCGATCATATCTTCCTTGCGCCGGGCGATGCGCACCTGACGCTCGAACCTTCGAACAACGGCCCTGTGGTGCGCCTGAGCCACGGCCGGACGAGCAGCGGCTGCCTCCCCTCGGTCGACCCGATGCTTGCGTCGGTCGGCGCTCTCTACGGGCCTGGAGCCCTTGGCGTCGTTCTCACCGGAATGGGCCGGGACGGGGTCGAGGGAGCTTCCACCCTCGTCGCGCGCGGCGGATCGATCATCGCCCAGGACGAGGCGAGCTGCGCGGTCTGGGGAATGCCGCGCGCCGTTCTCGAGGCGGGCCTCGTCTGCGCGGTGCTTCCTCCCGACAAGATCGCGCGCCGGATCGCCTCGCGGACCGAGGAGCAGCGCGAGTGCAGATAAGCGATAGTTCAACGCGTATCCTCGCCGGCCTCCTCGAAGCGCGGACCGGCCAGCAACTGACGATGAGCAGAAGGTGGAGGATCGAGACCGCGCTCTCGAGCCTTCTTCGCGAGCGCCAAATCGCGACCCTCGATGAGCTCATCACGATCCTCGTCATGGGGAAGGAGCCGAGCTTGTCCCAGATGGTCGTCGAGGCGCTTCTCAACAACGAGACCTATTTCTTCCGCGATCGCGCGCCGTTCGACGTCCTCCAGAGGACGGCGCTCCCGGCGCTGATGCAGAGCCGAGCGAAGACCAAGCGCCTGAGGATCTGGTCGGCGGGATGTTCCACCGGCCAGGAAGCCTATTCGCTCTCGATGCTCTTTGCCGAGGAGCCGGAAAAATGGCGCGGCTGGACGATCGACATCCTCGGCACCGACGTCTCGACGAGCTGCGTCGATCGCGCACGGGCAGGGACCTATTCGCAGTTCGAAGTCCAGCGGGGCCTGGGCATCAACCAGATGATCAAGTGGTTCGAGGAATGTCCCGACGGCTGGCGCGCGATCGAGGAGCTTCGGCGTCCGCTTCGCTTCCAGGTCCACAATATCCTCGAGCAGCCGCCGCATCCTGGCGGCTTCGACATCGTCCTTTGCCGCAACGTGCTCCTCTATCTTTCGCCTGAGAAGAAGACGCTGAGCTTCGAGCGCCTGTCGAGCGCGATGGCGGAGGATGGCTGGCTGATGCTTGGGGCGGGCGAGACGGTGATCGGCCAGACCAGCAAGCTCGGAGCCGACATCAATGCCCGCGGGCTCTACCGTCTCGTCGGCGATGGAAGCCGAATCGAGAAGCGAGTTTCGGATCGACGGTCCGCGAGGGCTTGACCCGATAGCTTAAGCTGTGCGCCATATCGCGCGTGGATCTCGAATTCATCGATCGGCCATCCCCGAACTTCGACGAGCGGCAGCTGCCGGTGTCGATGATCGTCCTTCACTATACGGGAATGCCCGACATGGAGTCGGCGCTCGACCGGCTGACCTCGCCCGAGGCCCGGGTCTCCTCGCACTATCTCGTCGACGAGGACGGGACGATCTACCGGCTGGTCGATGAGAGCAAGCGCGCCTGGCATGCCGGCAAATCCCGCTGGCGCGGGGTCACGGACGTCAACTCGGCGAGCGTCGGGATCGAGATCGTCAATCCCGGCCACGAGTTCGGCTACCGGCCCTTTCCCGACGAGCAGATGGCCTCGGTCATCCCGCTCGTCGCGGACATCAAGGAACGGCACGGGATCGGTCGCGGCAACGTCGTTGGCCACTCCGACGTCGCTCCGTCGCGCAAGGAGGACCCGGGCGAGCTCTTCCCCTGGGCCGCGCTCGCCAAGCGTCGCCTCGCGCTTCCGAGCCCCACTCGGGAGCTCATCGACCCTTATTGGACCGACGCCGGCTTCCTCCTCGCGCTCGAGCGCTTCGGTTATGACGTCACCGACGAGCAGAAGGCGATCCTCGCCTTCCAGCGGCGCTTCAGGCCCGATCTCATCGACGGGATTGTCGATGGCGAATGCAGGGCCAAGCTCCTCGCCTTGTTGCTGCCTCGCCCGCAATAGCCCATATAAGAACCGCCAGAGGGCCGGGCGGCCGCGGTGGAGCACCTGCTCCAACGAGGAAAGTCCGGGCTCCATGGAACCACGGTGCCGGGTAACGCCCGGCGGGTTGCCATTAGCGGGAAGCGCGAAGGCGGCTCAGGGACAGTGCCACAGAAAGGACACCGCCCGGCTTCGGACGGGTAAGGTCGAAAGGGTGCGGCAAGAGCGCACCGCGGTCCTGGCAACAGGGCCGGCACGGTAAACCCCACCGGGTGCAAGACCGAATAGGGGCGGCACATGGGCCTGGTTCCGGCTCGCCGCCCGGGTTGGTCGCTCGAGCCTCGACGCAAGTCGGGGCCTAGAGGAATGGCCGCACAGTCACGCTTTTCTTGAAGCGCGACGGACAGAACCCGGCTTACAGGTCCTCTGGCGCATTTTCATGAAGGCGGCTCGAAACTGCCGCAATCGCTCATTAGTTGGAAAAGGAATGGCTCGGCAGAAGCGATCGGACGACTGGGGATTTCCGCGCTGGCGCTCCTATGGCGACAAGGGGCGCTCGGCAGCGAAGCTGCGCCTGTGCGACCGCGAGGGGTGCAACGAGATCGGCGATAGGCCAGCGCCCAAGGCTCCGAACAGCCGGGAGCGCTGGTATTTCTGCGAGAGCCACGCTGCCGAATATAACAGGAACTGGAACTATTTCGCGGGATTGAGCCCCGAGGAAGCAGCCCGCCGCGCGTCCGAGGAAGAGAAGGGCAATTCGGGGTTCCGGGCTTCAGCCCAGTGGAAATGGGCAGGGCCGGGGGACGGAAGCCGGAGCCGCGACGAGATGCGCGCTCTCGATGCGCTCGAGCTCGAGAGCGACGCCGATTTTTCGGCCGTGAAGGCTGCTCACCGGCGCCTCGTCAAGGAGACCCACCCCGACGCAAATCCCGGCGACGAGGAGGCGGCGAGGCGCTTCAAGCAGGTTCAGGCTGCCTATGATGTCCTCAGGAAAGCCGAAGAACGAAAGAACGGAAAGGCGGCCTAGGCGAAGATTTCGCGGCTCCATTTCGCATCTGGTGCATTGTTCGGCTCCATGAGACCAATGACGCCAATGAACTTCGACAGCTTCTTCATGGCTGGGTTCGAGTGCTCGTCGCACCGGCGTCGCGACGGAGTTCGACTCGACTTGATCCGGGCGACGGGCCACGACCGCCATGCCTTGAATGATTACCGCTTGTGCAGGGAGCTCGGGTTCAAAACCGTCCGCGACGGGCTTCGCTGGCACTTGATCGAGAAGGTCGCCGGGACGTACGACTGGTCGAGCTGGAAGCCGATGCTCGAGGCCGCCGAGGAAGCCGGAGTGCAGGTCATCTGGGACCTGTTCCACTATGGCTCGCCCGACTGCATCGACCAGGGATCCCCTGATTTCCCGGCTCGCTTCACGGACTTTGCGATGGCCGCGCTCGAGGTCCAGCAGTCGCTGAGCGACCGGCCGCCGCTCCTGTGCCCGCTCAACGAGATCAACTTCCTCTCCTGGGCGGTGGACGACGGCTATTTCCCGAGCGTCGGCCCGGGCGAGAAGGGCTGGTTCAAGAACCAGCTCGTGAAGACCGGGATCGCGGCATCAAGGGCGATCCGCGAGCGCTGGCCCGAAGCGACGATCATCTGGGCCGAGCCCCTGATCCACATCGCGCCGCATGACCTTCGTCGTCCGACGGTGCGCGGAGCGCAGCGCAACCTCCAGGGCATGTACGAGGCCTATGACTGGATTTTGGGCAAGGCGAGGCCTGAGCTTGGCGGGGATCCATCGCTCGCCGATTTCATCGGCCTCAACTATTATCCCCACAACCAATGGTATTGGAACGGCCCGACCATTCCCATGGGTCACCACGAATACCGGCCGCTCGCCGACATGCTCGTCGAGATGGCCGAGCGCTACCAAAAGCCGCTCCTTCTCTCCGAGACCGGCGCCGAAGGGACCGGGAAGCCCTCCTGGCTCCACTATGTGTGCAACGAGGTTCGCGACGCCCTCTCGCGCGGAGTCGATCTTCGCGGAATCTGCTGGTACCCGATCACTTCCTATCCCGGCTGGGACAATTCGCGGCACGCCGAGACGGGACTCCTCTCGAGCGTGGTCGCGGACGGAAGCCGCCATGTCGACACGCGTCTCCTCGAGGAATTCGAGGCGCAGCGCGAGCGCTTCGCCGCGCTGGACCGGGAACGAAGGCGACCGCGAATGGTCGCTGGAGGTCGAAACTAGCTAGACGACCGGCGCCGGCCGAGGCCCTTCGGAAGGGGTTCCGACCCAGGGCCAGCCTTCATGCCATTCGATGCGGTCGATGAGGAGGATCCGCCGGCTGTTGATCTCGTCTTCCTGCTTCTGCCGGGGCCGGTCCACGTCGATGGCATGATAGATGATCCAATGGTCACCAGCCTCGTCGATCGCGATGCAATTGTGTCCGGGGGCAAGCCAGCGCTCGCTCTTGAAGAGGATGAGGCTGTGGGGGACTCCCTTTGCCTCCTCGAGCGTCTCGAACGGGCCGGTCGCCTGGTCCGAGCGGGCGACCATCACGCCGTAGTCGGCGTCCGGCCCGCAGCAATTGTCGCCCGAGTAGAAGAGATAATAGAAACCGTCGTGGCGGATCACCCATGCCGCCTCGACGAGCCTTGGGAAGCTTCCGTCCTCCCCGTTCGGCCAGATGAGGTCGACGGGTGCGCTTCCGGGGGCAAAGGACATCCGGTCGGGGCCAAGCTCCTGGACCTTGATCGGCTGGAAGCCCGAGCCCCAGTAGAGCAGGTGCTTGCCCGTCGCCGGATCGTCGAAGGCGTGGGGGTCGATATATTCAAAGCCGGCGCCGAGGAGGAGCGGCATCCCCATGTCGACGAACGGGCCCGCGGGCGTGGACGCGGTCGCGACCGCGAGAGCGTGCCCGCGCTCGTGATGGTGACAGGCGTCGGGCGTTGCCGAATAATATAAGAAGTAGGTCTCACCATCGTAGATGACGCTCGGCGCCCAGAAGTCCTGGGTGCTGGACGCCCAGCTGGGTTTCTCGGGGAGCGCATCGCCGAGGTGCTCCCAATTGATGAGGTCGCTCGAGCGAGCGACCTGGATGTTGATCCAGCCCTCGTCGCGAAGCGTCTGGGTCGCATAGGCATAATAATAGCCGTCGGGTGCGAGGATGACCGCGGGATCGGGAAAATCCGAATCGAGGATCGGATTGACGTAGGAGGCCTGGGGTTCGCTTTGGGAAAGGGCCACTCCGTTGCCACCTTCCATCTCGTCGGATTCTACTGGGATACGCATGGAACCGCCATATGGCGCGACTTTCCATTTCGGAAGCGGCTTGCCCGCTTTCAGCTGAAGAATCTCAAGCCGCGTCGGCGTAGCGCTCGGCGGTCTCCTTGACGAGCGCGATCATGTTGGGAACGCCCTGCGTCCTGTTCGCGCTGAGATGCTTCGTCAGCTCGAACGGCGCGAGCGCTTCCTTGACGTCGAGCCCGGCGACTTCGGAAGCCGGCTTGTCCTGGACCGCCGACAGGATGAGGGCGACGATGCCCTTGGTGATGGCGGCATTGCTGTCGGCGAGGAAGTGAAGCCGTCCTTCGCTTGCAGTCGGATAGACCCAGACCGAAGCCGAGCAGCCTCTGACCTTGGTCGCATCGGTCTTCAGGGCGTCGGGCATGGGCTCCAGCTGCCGGCCGAGATCGATGAGGAGCCGGTAGCGGTCCTCGGCATCGACCAGCTGATATTCCTCGAGGATGTCGGAAAGAGCGGGCAGTCCGGCCATGGCCAGCGCCACTAACGCCTTATCGGTCGCGGAGCGACTCGATTTCCTTGGCGAGGCTGTTCTCTTTCTCGACCGTGATCCGCTCGAGGACCTTGATTCGCTCCTTCAGTTCCGAGACTTCCTCGCGAAGGCGGCGGTTCTCGAGGCTCGCCTGGTCGTTGTTGCCGACGAAATTGTCGTGCCGGCGAAGTGGGCCCCGGACCCTCGCCCGGAAAATGGACGCGATCATGACGATCGCGACGATCAAGACCGCAGTAAGCTGACCGCTGTCCATCAGGCTTTGTCCTCTTCATTGATTCGTTCGTGATCGCGAAGCGCCTCGATCTGGGCGGCGGTCTCGGCGCCTCGGTCGGTGACGATGCGCTCGAGGACCTTGATCCGCTCCTGGAGCTGCTGGACCTGGCCGCGAAGGCGCTGGTTCTCGCCGTCGTCGATCGGAGGATCGCCTCGCATCTCGCGCATCGAACGCGAGGGAATACCGAGCTTGTGCCTGATGATCGTGAAGGCGAACACCAGGAGAAGGACGGCAATGACAAACTCGAACGGGTTCATTGTGCCCGCGGCCCCTTTCGTCCCGCGATGTATCTTAGATGTATCATGTCGTGATGTGGAGCCGCCAGTTCAAGCGGCCGTTTCGCCGGCGGTCGAGCCCGATCGATCACTCACCCGCGCTGGCTGGCGGAGCGCCTCGATCTGGGCGGCGGTCTGCACTCCGCCGTCGGTGACGATCTCTTCAAGGACCCTGAGGCGCGCCTCGATGCGCTCGACATGCGCTGCATATTGAGCGGCCTTTTCGGCGGTTTCGTTGGCAATCAGCTGGCTCATCTTCTCCTTGTGCTGGAGCCAGCGCTGGAAGGCGCTCATTCCAATGCCGCCGATGACCGGAATGCCGACGACGATCATGAAGAAGATCAACAGGGATGGTGCCATTGGGGCGTCTCCTTAAGCGCGAACTGGCGCCCTAGCCGAGCGGCTCCTGCTCGGCTCTTCGAATTGCGGTGTCTCCCGGCTGGAGCGACCGAAGCGCTTCGATCTGGGCCGCGGTATGGGCGCCGCCATCGGTCACGATCTGTTCGAGGACCCGGACCCGTTGCTCGAGCTCGCTCGAGCGCGACGCATATTGCGCCGCCTTCTCGGCGGCCATCGACGCCTCGACCTCGAGCTTCTTCTCGCGAAGCCGGAAGTAACGGTTGGCGATGATCATCAACAGCATGACGGGCAGGCCGACGACGATCAGCGCCAGGAAGACTTCACCCGGACCCATCATGCATTTCCTCCCTTGTCGATCGAGAGCGCATCAATGTCGCGTGCCAGCCTCGAGGGTTGGTCGGTCGCGATCCGCTCCAATGTTTCGAGGCGATCCTTGACCGATCCGAGCTCGGCACGAAGCTGCGCGTTCTCCGATGTGATGAGCCGGATGCGCTCGAGCGCCTCGCCGTCTTTCCTCGGATGCAGCGGCATCCCCCAGCTGTTCGACAGGGGATAGCCGTTCCGGATCTTGAGCCAGTTGTTGAGAAGCGACCCTGCCACGCTCACGACCACGATGATCGCAATGAAAGGGAAGATCCGAAGCAGGAAATCGAAGACTTGTGCGACTTGAGGATCCATGACGGCAGCTCCCCTGTTCCTAGGATTATTGCAGCTGTTCGATTTCGCGCGAGAGCTTCGAGGGCTGATCGGTCGCGATCCTCTCGAGGGTCTCGAGCCGGTCCTTCAATGACCCGACCTCGGCGCGAAGCTGCACGTTCTCGTTGGTGAGGAGCTTGATCCGCTCGGCGGCCTCGCGGTCGGTCTTGGGATGGATCGGCAGTCCCCAGGAGGATTCGAGGGGGTAGCCGTGACGGACCCTCAGCCAGGTCGTGAAGACCCAGCCAAGAATGGCGATGAGGCCGAGCAGCATCCCCCCGCCGATCATCCAGGGGAGGTTGGGTATGATCACCTGCTGCGCAATATCCGCCTGCATTTCCCGTCATTCCCCCTTTTTTAGCGAAGCTGCTCGATCTCGCGGGCGAGCGAGCGGTTCTCTGTCGTCACGTAGCTTTCGATATCTGCGAGCCGACGATCGATGTCCTTGAAGCGCGAGCGGATGTCGCGCGCCGCGCGCGCCGGCGAAGCACGGACGCCCTGCCAGAACTGCCGGTCCTCGGTACCGCGATAGTCGAGCTCGCGGGGCTTGGTCGGAGCAACCCAGCCGGCGATGAAGTAGAAGGGAAGGACCGATCCGCCGCTCATGAACACGGCGGCAAGGAAGCAGATCCTCACGAGGGCGACGTCGAAGCCCGTATAGTCGGCGATCCCGGCGCAGACCCCCATGAGCTTGCCGTTCTCCTTGTCGCGATAGAAGCGCGTTCGGCTCGCCGGCTGGCCATAGCCCTGCCACTCGCTCGCGTGCTGCGGCTCGCTGCTGACGGGCTGCGGCTGGTTCGACCGGTGCTCGCGGCTCGGATAGCGCTCGTAGGCCATCATTCACCCTCCGCGAGGAGGCGGCGCATCTCGTCGTGCTCGCGCCCGGGCAGGCACTGCTGGCGCCAGTTGGGGTTCTCGGCGGTCATGATCCGCTCGATCGTGCAGAGCCGGTCATCGAGCCGCCGAGCGGCCTCGTGAAGCTCGTCGAGCAGCTTCTCGTCGCCGCTCGTCAGGGTCGCTGCAGTTTTCCATTTCGTCACGTAGTGAAAGATCAGCCACGGGAGGCCGACAAAGATCGAGACGATCGCAAGCGCCCCGACAGCATAGCCCAAGACGTCTTCCATCTCTTACTTCCCCTTGGCCTTCAAAGCGGCCTTCATGGCCTCGAGCTCCTTGTCGACCGACTCCGCGGCCTTGAGCTCGGCGATTTCTTCCTCGAGGCTCTTGGGCCCCGTCATTCCAAGCGCGTCCGCGCGCCCTTCGGCGAAGTCGGCGCGGCGCTCAAGCAGTTCGAACTTGGAAAAAGCATCTTCCGTCCGATTGCCGTTCAAAAGCTCGCGGGCTCGGGCGCGGGTGACCGCGCTCTCGAACCTCGCCGCGATCGCGTTCTGGCGCGCCCGGGCCTCGCGAAGCTTGCCCTGGAGCTTGGCGATGTCTGTCTCATAACCCTTCAGCGTATCGTCGATGACCTTGATCTCGTCGCGCAGGCCCTCGCTCATGTCGGACGCCTTCTGGCGCTCGATGAGCGCCGCCTTGGCAAGGTCCTCGCGGCCCTTCGAGAGCGCGAGCTCGGCTTTCTCGGTCCAGTTCTTCTGGAGCTCGTCGAGGCGCGAAAGCGCTCGGCGCATCTCCTTTCCATCGGCAATGCAGCGCGCGGCCGAGGCTCGAACCTCGACCAATGTCTCCTCCATTTCGAGGATCACCATGCGGATCATCTTCGCCGGGTCTTCCGACCGGTCGAGCATCTCGGTGATGTTCGCAGCAAAGATATCCCGTGTTCGGGAAAAGATGCTCATTCAGTCACTCCGAAATTCCAAATCATAGGGCCCTAAACCTGCTTCAAACCATACAAGAGACGTGCCATATTCACGGAAACGGCTGGGATTCGCGAAAAGAGCGATTTTCCGCCTGAAATCAAAGCGAAAATCCTTGCCAAATGGTGGGATTTGCCACCAACAGTCGGTCTGATTTTTGGACATGAAGAGCCATGGAGCGCGCTGAACAGTTCATTGGGCAGAGCCTTGCCTTCCTCGACGCCGTCGAGCGGGCGAGCCGCGCCGCCGCGCTCAACCGGCCCGTCCTCGTGATCGGGGAGCGGGGTACGGGCAAGGAGCTGATTGCCGAGCGTCTTCATCACCTTTCCACGCGCTGGGCGGGTCCGCTCATTATCATGAATTGCGCGGCGCTTCCCGAGAACCTCATCGAGGCGGAGCTCTTCGGCCATGAGGCCGGGAGCTTCACCGGGGCGGCCAAGACGCGCCACGGAAGGTTCGAGGAAGCGGACGGCGGGACCTTGTTCCTCGACGAGCTCGGGACCTTGTCGATGCCCGCCCAGGACCGCCTGCTTCGCGCTGTCGAATATGGCGAGATCACCCGCATCGGGGCGTCGAAGCCGATCAGCGTCGATGTCCGGATCGTTGCCGCGACCAATGAAAATCTGCCCTCTCAGGTCGACAAGGGAAAGTTCCGCGCCGACCTCCTCGACCGACTCTCGTTCGAGGTGATCACTCTCCCGCCGCTTCGCGCTCGGGAAGGCGATATCCCCTTGCTCTCGGAGCATTTCGGGCGGCGCATGTCGGCGGAGCTGGAGTGGCCCAATTGGCCTGGGTTCACGCCGCGCGCGCTGGCCGAGCTCGAGGCCTATCCCTGGCCCGGGAACGTTCGCGAGCTCAGGAACGTCGTCGAACGCGCCGTCTATCGGCACGAGGATCCCGAGCGGCCGATCGACGAAATCAACTTCAATCCCTTCCATTCTCCCTGGGCGCCGACGGGATCGGCGAGCCGTGCGCCCGCAGCGGTTCCTTCACCCGCGGCGAACGAGGAAGGCGAAGCGACGCCTGTCTCCTCAGCAGCACCGGCCGCGGCACCACCTGTCTCGACCAGCGACTTCCGGGCAGCGGTTTCGGATTACGAACGACAGCTCCTCGAAGAGGCACTTCGGCGCAACCGCTTCAACCAGCGCGCAACCGCCGCCGCCTTGAACTTGAGTTACGACCAGCTCCGCCACGCGCTAAAGCGCCACAAGCTGCAGGACAGCGCGGCATAGAGGTTCAGGCCCCGGTTCCTTCCTGAAAGCCGGAAGGACGCGAGAGCTCGGCTCGTTAGACCCTGGTGCAGGGCCAACATGTGCTTCTCTTCGGGCTCCTTGCGGTTTCGGTACTCGCATTCGCCTATTGCGTCCTGAGGCTCGTTCGTCGTTGACAAGCAGGACGGGGCGAGCTGCTAGCCCGGGATCAACTGAATTCCACGTGCCGCGTCCGGCGCAGGTCCGAGACTTCGGAAGGAGCGGGCGCGCTGCGCCAGTCGGCGAGCAACCCCAGGCAC